>DAOMFG010000087.1:0-6989 GCA_035429685.1 Methylophilaceae bacterium
GGATGTCCCCGTCGCGCTCGGTCTTGACGAGATCCCATACCAGCAGACGCTGCTCGATCGGCAGCGCCTCGAGGATGTAGGCGACGTCGGCCGGGTGCAGCTCATCCAGCTTGTGTTGCAGCTCGGACAGGTTCTGCTTGTGCACCAGCGATTCGACCAGGTCGTGGCGCGGCATATCCTGCTTGTGCACCAGACCTTCCACCAGTCGATGCTTGTTCAGCAGGTGAATCACCTGTTGCAGGATTTCCTGCAGGCTTTCCTTGGATTGTTCGTTTTCGGCCATGCTGTCAGGCTTCAGTAAGCGCGCGTGGTGACAAAGCGCTATTTTAAGAAAATTCGTGGCCGCCGCACCGGTTCGGCTAAAATTTATTTTCCCTCAATGAATTGGTGCAAAGCCATGCTGAACCTTTACGGCACCGAGAACTGTCACCTGTGCGAGGACGCGCAGCTTGTCCTGCGCGAGGCGGGACTCTCCTGGCGGGATGTCGAGATTAGCGAGGACGATGCCTTGCTGGCGCGCTACGGGACGAAGATACCGGTGCTGCTACGGCCGGATAGCGGCGATGAACTGTGCTGGCCGTTTGGCGTGCAGGAGGTTCAGGACTTCATGCAATCACCCTGACCAGGCTGCCAGGGCCGACCCCAAGCAGTTGGGCTGCGCTGCCACGATTGACGGCGATCTCCACCAGCCCGATGCTGTTCTCATACCAGAACGGCGCTCCCTGCGGTGCTTCTGCGAAAACCCGCGCATAGCCAATCCTGTGGCCGGCCACGATGATTTCAGTCTCCTGCGGCAGATGGCCGCTGCGCAGGCCGGTCATGGCGTTGCCGTAATGGTCGGTATAGATCACTTCCGCCAGGTCGGCCGCGCCAAGATCGATGTTCAACCCCGAGACCTCGCGTAGCGCATGCGGCCACCACGCGCTGGATTCCAGCATGGCGGCAATGGGTGCGAACAGGTCGCGGCCGTGGAAGGAGTGGGACAAATGCGGCGGCTGCCAGATGATCTCCCAGCAACGGCTGGTCTGTGCGCGCGCTACCAGTACTGACAGCAGGCCGTTGTCGGGGCCGACATACCAGCCATTGTCGGCCTGCACCGCTACCGGGCGACGTTTGCTACCGACGCCGGCGTCCACTACCGCCAGGGTCACGCCATGTGCCAATTGCGGCGCCAGCGCGGCCAGCAAGTGTGCGCCGGCTCTGACGTCGAAGTTCGGCGCCTGATGCAACAGGTCGACCATCCTGGCATCAGGGTTGGCCGTCAGCAGGCGTGCCTTCATCTGGCCGACATAGAGGTCGCTGGCGCCGAAATCCGTGAACAGGAAAATCATACCGTCTGTGCGGCCACCATGGGGCTTACCTGGTCACGCTCCAGGCAAGCGGATCGAGCGGCTTGCTCTGATAGCGCAGCTCGAAATAGAGCCCGGACTCGGCGCTGCCGCCGCTGCTGCCGACGGTAGCCAGTGCATCGCCGGCGCTGACTTCCTCGCCGGCTTTTTTCAGCAGTGCCTGATTGTTGCCATACAGGCTCATGTAGCCATCGCCGTGGTCGACGATCAGCAGATTGCCGAAACCGCGCAGCCAGTCGGCGAACACCACGCGTCCCCCGGCGACTGATTTTACTTCTGTCCCCTCGCCGCTCCTGATGAACAGACCTTTCCAGGAGACGCCGCTGTCCTCGCGCGGGGTGCCGAAGCGGTTGGCAATTTCGCCGCGTATCGGCAGGCGCAGCTTGCCCTTGAGGGCGGCAAAGCTGCCGCTGTCCGGATCAGTCGTTGGCACGGCTTCATTCAGGCGGGGTTTCTCGCGGCTGGCCGGCTTGGCTTTGGGCGTTTTCGGAACGATGCGCGCCAGTCGCTCCACCAGGTTGGACAGACGCTTCTCGTCGCGCTTGAGTTTGGTAATCTCGCTACGCTGCGATTTGATCTGTGTGGACAGCTTGTTGAGCAGGCTCTTGCGTGCCTTCTGCCGGGTTTGCAGTTCCTTGCGCTGGTTTTCCTGTTCGGACTTGAGTTCGGCGATCTGATCGAGCGTAGAGGTGGTTTTTTCGTTGAGCACGGCAACCTGCCCGAGGTTCTCGCGCAGCGAGGCAATCAGGTCGGCGCGGGCGCGGGCGACATAGCCGAGGTAGTAGAGGTCACGTGCAATCGTCGCGGGGTCGTGCGCTGTCAGCACGATTTGCAAATAGCTTTGCTGGCTATTGAGATACTGGCGATAGAGCAGTTCGCCGAGCCTGCGCTGCTGCTCGCCGATCGTCTGCTCCAGACCGGACTTCTGTTGTTGCAGCGTTTGCAAAGTGGCGAGGTTTTCGCGGTGCTGCTGGTTGAGTTCATACAGTTTGCGGTTAGCTTCGCTGATGGCCTGCTCGCTCTGCTTGAGGGCGTCAGCAGCTTCGGCGTGTGCGCCCTCGGTCTTTTCCATCTCTTTCTTGAGCGACTCGATGCGATTTTGCAGTTGCTCCAGCGACTCCCTGGCGGCCTCCTGCTTGCCGGCGTCCGCAGGAAATGGCGTGAAAAACAGGGCGAATGTCAGTGCGAGCGCACAGCGCTGGTGCGCCCGCATGTTATCGGGCATTAGCCGCGACTGGCATGTCTGCGGAGTCGACCAGCGTATGCCCCGTCATCTCCGCCGGCTGTGGCAGCCCCATCAAATGCAGCAGGGTAGGGGCAACGTCGGACAGTGCGCCGGTTGGCGCAAGCTGCGCCGGGCGGCCCACATACAGCAGCGGCACCAGATTGGTGGTATGTTGGGTATGCGGTTGGCGATTGGCGTGGTCTTCCATGCATTCTGCGTTGCCGTGGTCGGCGGTGATGACGACCTCGCCGCCGATGCTGCGCATCGCTTTCACCACCCGGCCGACACAGGCATCCACGGCTTCGATGGCCTTGATCGCTGCCGGCAGGATGCCGGTGTGCCCCACCATGTCGGCGTTGGCATAGTTGCAGATGATGACGTCGTACTGCTGGCTGAGGATGGCCTGCTCCAGTTTGTCGGTGACCTCGAAAGCACTCATTTCCGGCTTGAGGTCGTAGGTGGCGACATGTGGTGACGGCACCAGGATGCGGTCTTCACCGGGATAGACGGTTTCCTCTCCGCCGTTGAAGAAGAAGGTGACGTGCGGGTATTTTTCGGTTTCCGCGATGCGTAGTTGCCTGAGGCCGAGTCCGGCGATGTATTCGCCAAAACCGTTGTGAATGGGTTGTGGCTGGAATGCGGTCTTGATCGGCAAGCTATCCAGCCCGTAAGCGGTCAGCGCGTAATAGCCGCCGAGTTTGGGCTGGTGTTCGCGGGCGAAGCCATCGAAGGCGGGATCGAGGAAAGCAGTGGTCAACTCGCGCGCGCGGTCGGAGCGGAAGTTCATGAACACGATGACATCGCCGTCTTTCACGCGCACCGCTTCGCCAACGGTGGTGGCCTTGACGAATTCGTCGTTCTCGCCGCGCGCATAAGCGGCTTGCAGGGCTTCCGATGCCGTGTCTGAATGGAACTCGCCCCGGCCTTGCGCGATCAGTTTGTAGGCGGCTTCCACGCGCGCCCAGCGCTTGTCGCGATCCATGGCGTAGTAGCGACCGACGATGCTGGCGATACGGCCGGCGCCTGACCTGGCGCACTGGTCCTCCATGCGCCGCAAGTAGGCTGCGGCGCTTCTGGGCGGCGTGTCGCGGCCATCCAGAAAGGCATGTACGTAAATGCGGGAGACGCCTGCGCGCGCTGCCATGTCCAGCATGGCGTGGAGATGCTGCTCGTGGCTGTGCACGCCACCATCCGACAGTAGGCCAAAGATATGCAGGGCAGTGCTATTGTCCTTGGCGGTTTGTACCGCTTCCCGCAAAGCCGGGTTGGTATGGAACTCGCCGTTGCCGATAGCCAGATTGATGCGCTCGAAATCCTGATACACCACGCGACCGGCGCCGATATTGAGATGTCCAACCTCGGAATTACCCATTTGACCCGCCGGCAAGCCAACCGAGTGTTCTGAGGCGTTGATCAAGGTATGCGGGTACTTGGCCAGGAGGGCGTCCCAGTTGGGCTTGTGTGCTAATGCGATGGCGTTGTCGGCGGCATCTTCGCCATGACCGAAGCCGTCGAGGATCAGCAGTAGAACGGGGGTGACTTTCATCTTGGCAGGCAGTTCCTGATATTTCATCGCGCAAACTTTCGCTATTTTATGATGTTTTAAGGGCTTTCACATTATACTTCCCTGATATAGCCATGCCCTTGGGCGTGGGTTTATCGGGAACTTCCAGCACAAAGATGCAAAAAACAGACCAAACCAATCTGATCGAGCATGACGAGCATATCGAGCAGGCCTCCCATGCGCTCAAGGCGATGTCGCATCCATTGCGGCTGAAGGTCCTGTGTGTGCTGGGCGACCGGGAAATGAGCGTACAGGATATCGTCGAGCTGGTCGGCACCACGCAAAGTAACATTTCCCAACACCTCGCCATCCTGCGGGAAAAAGACGTGCTGCGTACCCGCAAGGATGCCAACCGCGTCTTCTACCGCGTCAGTGATCCGCGTACGCTGAAGCTGATTGCGTTGATGCGCGATGTGTTCTGCGGGTTCAGCAAATAGCACTCACCCCGCTTGCCACTGGTTTTGCCCTCGGGAATAGTGGCGCTGCGCAACAGCGGCTTGAAATAGCCAGTATATTAGAATATACTAATTTACATTCTTGAGATGCTGGTGATTATGAAGCAAGCGCTGACCCTGTTGATGCTGTTCCCCGGCCTGGCTGCGGCTGCACTGCCGTTTGCCACGGCGGAGGTGAACTACCGCCCGGTGGATGATGGCTATGCGGCCGAGGCGGTAGTGGAGGCCGGGCGCGAATCCACCCTGGCGGCACAGGTGGCCGGGCGCATCTTGATGCTTAGCGTGGATGCCGGTGACGCTGTCAAGCAAGGCCAGCTACTGGCACGCATTGACGATAGCGAAGCGCGTAACAGCATCGCCGGCAACCAGGCGCAGGTGGCGCAGGCGCAGGCCAACCTGGTCAATGCCCAGGCACAGCTCGACCGTACCAAACAGCTGGTTGCCCGCAAATTCATGAGCGCTTCCGCCATGGACAAGGCGCAGGCAGATTACGATGCGGCGCAGGCACAGGTCGCCGCCGCCAGGGCCGGCGCGGCACAGTCCTCCACTACGCGCGGCTTTACATCCATTACGGCGCCGTTTAGCGGCCTGGTCTCCGAGCGCCTGGCGCAGGTGGGCGAAATGGCCAGTTTGGGTCGCCCGCTGTTGACCCTGTTCGACCCCACCACGCTGCGTGTAGTCGCTTCCATCCCACAGGAAAATCTGGCCGAAGTGCGCAAGGCCGGCCGTGCGAGCATTGAGTTCACGGCCACCGGCAAATGGATAGAAAGCACGGTGGTAACGGTGCTGCCGGCCGCCGACAGCCGCACGCATATTTCGCAGGTGCGCATCGAATTGCCCAAGGACGTGACCGGCATTTACCCCGGCACGTTCTCCCGTGCGCATTTCTCCACTGGTCAGGCGAAAAAGATGCTGCTGCCGGCCGGCGCCATCCTGCGCCGCAGCGAAGTCACCGGCGTCTACGTGGTGCAGGGCGACAAGATACAGTTTCGCCAGGTGCGACTGGGCAAGGAACTGCCCTCGGGCGTCGAGGTGCTTTCGGGCCTGGAGGTTGGCGAAAGGGTTGCATTGGAGCCGGTCAAGGCAGGGATTTATCTGAAACAGCAGGCACGCTGACGTGAACAAGCTCGGTATTTCCGGCCGCATCGCGCGTTTTTTCCTGCAATCGCAACTAACGCCGCTGCTGGCGATACTCGCTATGCTGCTCGGCCTGTTCGCCGTGCTGGTGACGCCGCGCGAGGAAGAACCGCAGATCAACGTTACCATGGCCAACGTGCTGGTGCCGTTCCCTGGGGCCTCGGCCAAAGAAGTGGAGAACCTGATCAGCATCCCAGCGGAGCAGGTGCTCTCCCGCATCGCTGGAGTGGAGCACGTCTATTCGGTGTCGCGCCCCGGCCAGGCCATCATCACCGTGCAGTACGAAGTCGGGCAGGACCAGACCAAAGCGCTGGTCAACCTCTATGACACCATCTTTTCCAAGCGTGACTGGTTGTCGCCCAATCTGGGCGCGGGTGAGCCGATTATCAAGCCTATAGGCATCGACGACGTGCCCATCGTCGCGCTGACGCTGTGGACGGCGGACGACAAGCGCGGCGCCTTCGATCTGGAGCGCGTGGCGCATGCGCTGGAAATCGAGCTGAAGCGCGTCCCCGGCACGCGCGAAGTGGCTACCATCGGCGGCCCGGACAATGTGGTGCGCGTGCTGCTGGATGCTGACAGGCTGTCTGCCTTCGGCATCGCCGCGCAGGACGTACGCGATGCGTTGCAGGTGGCTAACGCATCGCAGCCGGCCGGGAAGCTGGTGGCGGATAACCGTGAAATCCTGGTGCAGACCGGCACCTTCCTCGCTAACAGCGACGACGTCAGAAAGCTGATGATAGGGGTGCACAACGGCAAGCCGGTATTCATGACCGACGTCGCGCAGATTCTCGACGGCGCTGACCAGCCGTCACGCTACGTCTGGCTGGGCAAGGGCGCGGCATCGAAGGTGCAGGGCGAGTACCCGGCGGTGACGGTGTCCGTTTCCAAGAAGCCGGGAGAGAACGCGGTGGATATCGCCCACGCCATCACCCAGCGAGTCGAGCAATTGCGGGGCACACTGATCCCGGAGGGCGTCGAAGTCACGGTCACGCGCGATTATGGGCAGACAGCCAACGAAAAGGCACAGAAGCTGATCGGCAAGCTCATTTTTGCCACCGCCTCCGTGGTGCTGCTGGTATTTTTCGCGCTGGGCCGGCGTGAGGCCGTGGTAGTGGGCGCGGCGGTGATGCTGACGCTGGCCGCCACGCTGTTCGCTTCCTGGGCGTGGGGCTTCAAGATTAACAGGCTGTCGCTGTTCGCGCTGATTTTTTACATCGGCATCCTGTTAGACGATGCGACCGTCGTCGTGGAGAACC
>DAOMFG010000088.1:0-6961 GCA_035429685.1 Methylophilaceae bacterium
TGTGGAAGCTCGCCCTGCAGCGCCTGGCGCAAATCCTGGGTGTCCTCGTCATCGACGGAAAGGTCGCTGTTGCGTGTCACGCGGAACTGGTAGCAACCCTTCACCGTCATGCCGGAAAACAATTCGTCCACGTGGGCATGCAGGATGGAGGACAGGAACACGAAAGCATATTTGCCACCGGCTACCTCCGCCGGTAGCTGGATCACTCGCGGCAGCGAGCGCGGCGCCTGCACGATGGCGTTGCCGGATTTACGACCGAAGGCGTCCTTGCCCTCCAGTTCCACGATGAAATTCAGGCTCTTGTTGAGCAGGCGCGGGAACGGATGAGAGGGATCCAGGCCGATAGGGGTGAGGATGGGCATCAGTTGCTGGAAGAAGTAGGAGCGTATCCACTCCTGTTGCGCCTCGTTCCACTGGCTGCGACGCAGGAAGCGGATGTCCTGTTCCGCCAGCCGAGGCAGCACGACGTCATTCAGGATCTGATACTGGCGGGCGATCAACTGGTGTGCCTCGGCGCTGACGCGCCCCATGATCTGGTGCGGCGTCAGGCCGTCCGGCGCGGTGCTGGACTGGTTATACTGGATCTGCTCCTTGAGGCCGGCCACCCGCACTTCGAAGAACTCGTCCATGTTGCTGCTGACGATGCTGAGAAATTTGAGCCGTTCCAGCAACGGGTTGCGTTCGTCCTCCGCCTGCGCCAGTACGCGGCGGTTGAACTCGAGAATACCGAGTTCGCGGTTGAGAAAATGATCTGGTGTCAATTTGAAGGTGGCCAAGTCAAAACTCCCAGACTAGCCTGGCAGGGTGACAGTTTGATGCCGCAATGGGTTATTACCTGGGTGGGATGTAGCCTTCGGCCTGTTCCGCGCCGCTGCCGAAAAAGTAGGCCTCGGTCTGCTCCATCAGGTATTTGCGTGCGTGTGGGTCGGCCAGACTCAGGCGGTTCTCGTTCACCAGCATGGTCTGGTGCTTGAGCCAGCCGGCCCAGCCTTCCTTGGACACGTTTTCAAAAATACGCTTGCCCAGCGCACCAGGATAGGGAGGAAAATCCATCCCTTCTGCTTCGCGTCCGAGTTTTACGCAGTTTACTGTTCTTGCCATGTAAGTTCCTCTGATCCTATTTTCTGATCGTCGCGTTCCGAATCACGCTGCGCGGCAGTTTGACCACATCCAGGTCAAATGCCTCATTGATGCTGAATTGTACGTACTTGATGTTACTGATCGGGAAGACGAGAAAACTGCCATCAGCTTCGATCAGTACATGGTCGCCGGTCAGAAAGTCTTCAATGCGCAGGTTTTTGCCGGCGACGTTGGTGGTCTGCTCCGGGAAATCGAAAGTGATTTTGGTGCCATCGGTAAAATGCAGGGTAATCGATCTTTTACGTTCCATCATGTCCTCCTCGAGTTTCGGGTTGGGTATCTATTGCGGAACGACCGTCGCGTTCATACCGGCGCCTTCGACATAGACCGGCTGGCCGACGTAAAGGTTGGCATTGGTCGGCTGCGACACTACCACCAGTACGCCACTCCTGAGGCGGACCACGATCTGTTGGCCCGGCTGCTTGTCATGCTTGTTCTGCAGGTAGTTGCCACCGACGGCGCCACCGATGGCACCGACTGCAATTGCCACGTCCTTGCCGGTGCCCTGGCCGATCAGACTGCCGATACCGGCGCCGGCGATGCCGCCGATGATGGCACCCAGTCCGGGGTGGTTATTCTCGTTGATTTCTATTTCAGTAATCTGTTCGATCTTGCCCTGGCGGATCTCGGCGGGCTGCGACGGGCTGCCGCCGGGACTGGCACAACCGGCCAGCATGGCGAGAAATGAAACGGCAAGCAGCAGCGAGCGATAGTGCTGTCTCATGATGATTCCTTGCTGAGTAAAAATTAGGTGTGACTGCATTGCCGGCCTGGGCTAGGAATTTTCCGCTTTCTGCTCGTTTTCCAGCGCCAGGCGGGTGATCTCGTTGTACATGCCGATGATCTTGGCGACCAGAGGTTGGAATTCGGGATGGCGCTCGTATAAAGTTCGCTGGCTCATGAATCCGGAGAAAGTTTCGTCAAGAAAATGCAAATCGAGCTCATTGAGTTTCTCGCCGCGCTGCAGCCGTTCCTTCAGTTCGAGCGCACGCGGCAGCTTTTGTTCGTTGAACCTGTCCAGTAAAGCCTGGATGACTCCTGCATCCTGATCTGCATCGGCCATGATTACCCCCTTAATTTAGAAACCATGAACACGATAATATAACAAAGTGGCGCACTATGCTAAGCGCGCGCTGAACTGCCGCCTTTTCAGCACCGCCCTAATTGAGGCGGCGGTAGGCGGTCGGGTCAGGTACGCCCGCCTGCTGAAAGCCGGTCCGCCGGAAACGGCAGGAGTCGCAGACGCCGCAGGCGCGTCCTTCATTATCGGCCTGGTAGCAAGATACCGTCATCGCGTAGTCCACTCCCAGCGCGTACCCGCGCTGGATGATCTCCGCCTTGGTGAGATCGATCAGCGGCGTGTGCAGGCGTAGCTTGCTGCCTTCCACCGCGGCCCGGGTAGCAAGGTTGGCCATGCGCTCGAAAGCGTCGATATATTCGCGCCGGCAGTCGGGATAGCCGGAATAATCCAGCGCGTTGACGCCGATAAAGATGTCGAGCGCGCCCAGCACCTCCGCCCAGGCCAGAGCCAGCGACAGCATGATCGTGTTGCGCGCGGGGACGTAGGTGACCGGGATGCCCTCGGTCGGCGCTTGCGGCACGGCGATACGGGCATCGGTGAGGGCGGAGCCGCCGAAGGCGGCAAGGTCGAGATGGAACACACGATGCTCCACGGCGCCGAGTGCCTGCGTCACTCTTTCGGCGGCCTGCAGTTCAGCCACGTGGCGCTGGTGGTAGTCAAAGCTCAGGCAGTAGCAGGCATAGCCCTCGTTTCTGGCAATAGCGAGCGCGGTGGCGGAATCCAGGCCGCCAGACAGCAATACCACCGCCTTTTTCATCGTCCAGGCTCCTCGCCCCACAGCAGCTTGTGCAACTGCAACTGGAAGCGCACCGGCAGGTGGTCGGCGAGTATCCATTCCGCCAACTCGCGCCCTTTGAGCTGGCCGTAAACCGGTGAAAACAGCACCGGGCATTTGGCGACGATGGCGCGATCGGCCAGCACCCGCCTTGCCCAGTCGTAGTCCTCGCGGCTGCACAGCACGAACTTGACCTCGTCCTTTGGTTTGAGCAGGTCAAGATTTTTCCACAGGTTCTTTCCCGCTTCGTCGGAGCCTGGGGTCTTGATATCGAGAATGACGGAAACACGCGGATCGACGCCCGCAATATCCAGGCTGCCGCCGGTTTCCAGCGAGACGTCGTAACCGGCGTCGCACAGCCGGTTCAGCAGCGGCAGGCAATCTTTTTGTGCCAGCGGCTCGCCGCCGGTGACGGTGATATGCCGCGCACCATGGCTGGCCACGCGCTTGAGGATTTCATCCAGCTCCAGCGATTCACCGCCCTGGAAAGCGTAGGCGGTGTCGCAATAGCCGCAGCGCAGCGGGCAGCCGGTCAGGCGTACGAATACCGTGGGCAAGCCGACACGCGAGGCCTCTCCTTGCAGGGAGAAGAATATTTCGTGGATCCTGAGGGACAATTTGCCGCGAACGCGCCTAATTCTTGGATTTGAGCGACTCGATCGCCGACAGGCGCTTCTTGCCCAACTCTGCGGCGCGGCTCTGGGGATACTTGGCGATCAGTGTTTTCAGCGTCTGGCGGGCACCGTCCACATCGGCCAACTGGATCTGGCTGTTGGCGATGTTAAGCAGGGCGTCAGGCGCTTTTTCGTGATCCGGATACTGCTTCACCAGACTCTGCTGGGTGGCGATGGCGGACTTGTAATCACGCAGGGAGAATTGCGAAGTTCCCGTCCAGTAGTAGGCGTTGGGAACCAGCTTGCCGTTAGGGTAATGCTCGGTAAACTGCTGGAATGCCGCCACCGCTTCGGCGTGCTTGCCAGCCTTGGTCAGCGCGTAGGCGGCATCGTATTCCTTCTGCTCGTTTTCGGTATTGCTCGCCATGGTTGCCGACGTGGCGGCCTGGGCCGCAGCTTGTGCTGGCGCGCCAGCGGCTGCCTCCGTTGCGGTAGCGGCGCCGCTTTCCAGCTTGCGCAGACGTCCATCGGTATCGGTGTAGAGATCACGCTGGCGTTTTTGCGTGACCTCGACGTCATGTGCCGTCACTTCCATCTGCCCCTTGAGCTTGCTGATTTCGGCGTTCAGACGCTCGATCTGGTTGAGCAGATCCATGCCCTGGTTCTTAAGCTGGTTTTCCAGCGCGACGACACGTTCATCCGTGGCCTGGCGCTGTTTGGCTTCCTGATCCAGCTTACCCTGCAACTGGCTCACCTGCTGCTGAAGTTCGGTGATTTTCTTGCGCGCTTCGTCATCGCTGAAAAACGCCGCCTGGGCGGCATGGATGCCGCCCAGCAACAGGCAAAAAGCCAGAACCAGTGGTTTCATCAAGCCTTACTCGCCTTCGTAAACGATATCGACACGGCGATTTTGCGACCAGCAAGTCTCGGTCTGTTCGGTGCAGCGCGGTTTTTCTTCACCGTAGCTGACGGTCTCGATCTGCTTGTCGCTGGCGTTGAGCAGGTTCAGCGCCTTTTTCACCGAGGCCGCACGACGCTGGCCGAGCGCCAGGTTGTACTCGCGCGTGCCGCGGTCATCGGCGTTGCCCTGCAGCACCACTTTTGCGTTGGGATGCGAAGTCAGGTACTTGGCATGGGCTTCCACCAGCGGCCTGAATTCCGGCTTGACTTCATCCTTGTCGAAATCGAAAAAAATGCTGCGTTTGGACAGGATGTTGGCGGGGTCCGTAAGCGGATTGACCGCCAATTTCGATTGATCTACCGGCTTGGTTTGTGCCGAGTCGTCCGTGGATTTTCCCGCCGGCTTCGGCGCGGACTGTGTCGTGTCCTTGTTTTCCACGGGCGCAGCCGGCTCCGGCTTCACTTGCTTGCTGGAACAAGCGGCTAGAAAGAGCGCCAGTACTATGGCGCCGATAATTTGTTTGTTCATCATTGCTCTCCTAAAGTTGTGTTGCTGAAAAAATTACTTTGCCGCGGGGCTCCAGGAAGGCTCCCGCACGTCTGCTGCCTCGGTTAGTCGTTGCTTGACGCGACCATCGGCGGAAACCACCGACAATACACCCTTGCCGCGGATACTGGTGGCAAAAATAATCAGGCGCCCGTTTGGGGCGAAGCTTGGCGATTCGTCTTGTGCCGAGTCGGACAGTACCTGCACCTGGCCGGAAGCCAGATCCTGCACCGCCACCTGGAACTTGCCGCCGTCACGACGAATGTAAGCAAGTTGCTTGCCGTCTGGTGATAGATGCGGACTTGCATTATAGCTGCCTTCAAAGGTCACGCGCTGCGCATCGCCGCCCAGCGGCGACATGCGGTAAATTTGCGGGCCGCCGCCACGATCGGAGGTGAAATAGAGCCACTTGCCGTCCGGCGACCAGTCCGGCTCGGTTTCGATGGCACGGTTGCCGGAAAGCTGCTGCAACCCGGTGCCGTCGGCATTGATCAGATAGACCTGCGAATTCTCCCCGTGCGTCAGTACGATGGCCAGCCGCCTGCCGTCTGGAGACCACGCCGGCGCGCTGTTGTTGCCCTTGTAGTTGGCCAGCACCGTGCGCTGGCCGGAAACCAGCGACTGGACGAAGATCACCGGCTTCTTTTTTTCGAACGATACATACGCCAGCTTGGTGCCATCCGGCGACCATGCCGGCGAGATGATCGGTTCGTTGCTGGCCAGCACGGTCTGCGGATTGTAGCCATCGGCATCCGCCACCACCAGGGCAAAACGCTTGCCGTTTTTGGTGACGTAAGTGATGCGGGTGGCGAACACGCCCGGCTCGCCGGTCAGCTTTTCGTAGATGATGTCGGCGATCTTGTGCGCGGTCTGGCGCAGCTGCGCCGGCGTGACGTCGTATTCCAGCCCGGCCAGCTGGTTTTGCTTGAGCACGTCCAGCAGGCGGAAGGACACCTTGAGCTTGCCATTGGCGCCCGGTTCGACCTTGCCGATCACCAGCGCCTGCGCTTGCAAGGCCGCCCATTCCGGATATTTTACTTCGGTCAGGTCGTGCGGCAGGTTGGCCACGCCGCGCGTTTCCAGCAGTCGGAACAGCCCGCTACGGCGCAAATCCGAGGAAATGACTAGGGAAATATCCTCCTGCTGGCCGGCGGATTGGGCAAACGGTACCACGGCGATCGGGATCTGCTGCGCCGCGCCACCGGTAATCTCGATATCGAGTGCGGCACGCGTTGGGGCGGAGAAAAACAGGGCCAGCAAAAACAGAAATCGCAGCATGGGTGGATTATAAAACGAAAATGATTGCATTCTTGTTGATTACCTATTGTTCTTCATTAGGCTTGAATGTCAGTTTAAGTTCCCGGAACTGGGAAAAAAGTTCCGGCTGCGGTGGCAACGGCAGCGGCTGCGCCTGCAGGATGGCGCGCTCCACCGCCTGGTCGCAGGCCGGCAGACCGCTGCCTTTGACCAGCCTCGGGTTGCCGCTGACTTCCCCGGTCGGCATCAGCACGACGGCAAACACCAGTTCCGGCTTGCCATTGCCGCACACCTGCTTGTTGACGTAGCGCTTGATCTTGGCCACGATCCGCGCTCTGTACTCGTCTACCACGCCCCTGGAAGCTGACAGCACCTCGCCGGCACGCTTGGCTTCCGCTGCGCTTTTCGCTTCGCTCTGGTGTTCCTCCTGCAACAGTTGCTGGTCGTCCTGCGCCATCATCTGCTGCAAGCGCTTCAGATCCGCCTCACGTTTTTTCGCTTCTTCCTTCGCCTTCAGGGCCGGGTCTGGCTTGGGCTCGGGCTTCTGCTCAGGTTTGGGTTTTTTCTTGGGGGGCTTTTTCACTTACGGCACCTGCTTGGCCTTGACCTGGAATTCCGCCTTGTGTTCGGGGGGTGGCGGGGGCGGG
>DAOMFG010000089.1:0-6696 GCA_035429685.1 Methylophilaceae bacterium
AGCCCCCTCGAACTGCACGTCCTGATGGTTACGCGTCGGAGACGCGCCCATTTCGTTGATCACGTTCATCAACACCTGAGTACCATACTTGGGCAGCCCCTGGCCGGTCACGGGGTTGTCGTGCAACACCTTTTTGCCAGCCTTTGTCGCCGCCATGAACGCCTTGGGATCGGCAATTCCCCCTACCCCCTTGGTGCCACGTACGGCCACAGCCTTGAGGTTCTTGGAACCCATCACCGTCCCAACGCCGGAACGGCCGGCAGCTCGATGCAGGTCATTCACGATGGCGGCAAACAATACGCCGTTCTCACCGGCCTTGCCGATGCAGGAAACCCGCATGAGCGGATCCTGATGACGGGTCTTGATCAGTTCCTCTGTATCCCAAACGCTCTTGCCCCAGATGAAATCCTCCGCCGGCAGCAGTTCGGCCTTGTCATTCTCGATGTGCAGGTAGACCGGTCTGGGCGACTTACCCTCCAGGACAATCATGTCCCACCCGGCGAAGCGCAGTTCAGCGCCGAAATAGCCGCCCGAGTTGGAGCAGGCGATCGCGCCAGTCAATGGGCCTTTGGTAACCACGGAATAACGGCCACCCGTGGAGGCCATGGTGCCGGTCAATGGGCCTGTGGTATAGATCAGCTTGTTTTCAGGGGAAAGCGGATCCACCCGGGGGTCGACTTCCTCGCAGAAATATTTGGTCGCCAAACCGCGCTGGCCAAGGTACTGATCAGCCCATTCCATATTGAGCGGTTCGGCGGCGCAGGTGCCGTTGGTCAGGTCGACCCGAAGAACTTTACGATGCCATGCCATGATATTTCTCCTCGTCCTTTAAGCACGCGGTGCGGTATCTGTCGCCGCCGCCCACTTGCGCATTTTTTCCAAACCTGTCCAGTCCGAGTCCACATAGGTAATCGCGCCGGTCGGACAGGCGGATGCGCATTGCGGATCGCCGCCGCACAAGTCGCACTTCATCACCTTGCCGGTATCGCTGTTGTAATTGATGGTACCGAACGGGCAGGCGATGGTGCAGACCTTGCAGCCGACACAGACGTCGTCGTACACCATCTTGGCGCCGAGCGCGCCATCCAGCCTGATGGCATCTACCGGACAGGCCTGCATGCACCAGGCCTCGGCGCACTGGGTACAGGTATAGGGAACCTTGCGACCTTCATGATGGAAATCGAACACCTTGATGCGCGACTTGGCGGTATTGAACACACCCTCGTGCTCGTAGGAACAGGCCATTTCACATTGCAGACAACCCGTGCATTTTTCCGGATTGATGGACAATGACTTAAACATTGGAAATCTCCTCGTTAACCCTAAAATTCCCTGAATAATGCGAGCGTCTATAAGCCGCATTTCTTTTGTATATGGCTAGGTTAGATTAATGAAAAGTGTGCGTCAAACACAATATGAAGGCGCTATAACCAATTGTTTAATTAGTTTTTATTGAGTCATGGTTACGATATTTATTTAAAAATATAACGAAAGAATGGATATCCGGCAGAATTTGGTTATTTCTGAAAGAATATAGAGAAACGCACGCAAGGCAATGTCATTAACTTCGGTGATCGGTTAGAATACCTACCGGCGGGCCTCCCCGCATTGCAAGGTAGCCAACCTGGTCAGGTCCGGAAGGAAGCAGCCACAACTATTGAAGCAAGTGCCGGGGGTTAGGCTCGCCCCTTCCCTTGTTTTAGGCTAAAGTTCAGGCTTTACCAATCCATCGAAAACCCCATGAGCTACCAGGTTCTCGCGCGCAAGTATCGCCCCAGGACATTCCAGGAACTGGTCGGCCAGGAGCATGTGGTACGCGCCCTCAGCAACGCGCTGGAACAGCAGCGGCTGCATCACGCCTACCTGTTCACCGGCACGCGCGGCGTCGGCAAAACCACGCTGGCGCGTATCCTGGCCAAGGCACTCAATTGCGAAACCGGCATCACCGCGACGCCTTGCGGTCAATGTACCGCCTGCACCGAAATCGACCGCGGACGCTTCGTCGACCTGCTGGAAGTGGACGCCGCCTCCAACACCAAGGTCGACCAGATGCGCGACCTGCTGGAGAACGCGCAGCACGCGCCGACCGTGGCGCGCTTCAAGGTGTTCATCATCGACGAAGTGCACATGCTGTCCACCTCCTCCTTCAACGCCATGCTAAAGACGCTGGAGGAGCCACCGGCGCACGTCAAGTTCATCCTCGCCACCACCGACCCGCAGAAGATGCCGGTCACCGTGCTGTCGCGCTGCCTGCAATTCAACCTGCGCCAGATGCCGGCGGCCTCCATCACGCAGCACCTGCATGCCGTTCTGGACAAGGAAAACATCCCGGCGGAAAGCGTCGCCCTGCAGCTGCTGGCACGCGCCGCCTCGGGCAGCATGCGCGACGCCCTGTCGCTACTGGATCAGGCCATCGCCTACGGCGGCGGCGCAGTACACGAAGTCGAAGTGCGCGCCATGCTGGGTGCTATCGACCAGAACTACCTGTTCACCCTGCTCGACGCCCTTTCGCGTCAGGATGGCCCTGCCCTGCTGGCCGTTGCGCAGAACATGGAGGAGCGCAGCCTGTCATTCGATGCCGCGCTGGCGGATCTGGCACTGCTGCTGCACCAGATCGCACTGACGCAGTCCATTCCGGACGCGATCCCGGAAGACTTGCCGGAGCGCGCGCAACTGACCCAGTTGGCCACGCAGTTCAGCACGGAAGATCTCCAGCTTTATTACCAGATTGCCCTGCTCGGCCGCCGCGACCTCGGCCTGGCGCCGGACGAGTTTGCCGGCTTCACCATGTGTTTGCTGCGCATGCTGGCATTTACGCCGGGGGAAACGCCGGCCAGGCCGGCTGTGCCGCCGCCCACCCCTCTCAAGGCGGTGCTTACCACGGCACAACCGGTACCCGCAGCGCCGGAACCTGTTTCTTTACCAGAAGAACGCTTTGCCGAAAAGCCGCAGGCAGCCCAGCAGACCGTCGTCGCCCCCCCTTCCGCCGAGCCTGTGCCACCGGCATTCGATGGCAACTGGCGCAGCCTGGTAGACAGCCTCAAGTTAGGCGGCATGGCACGCATGCTGGCACAGAACTGCGAACTGGCGGAATTCGACGGACAGCGCATGCGTCTCGTCGTGCCGCAGAACCAGAAACATCTGCTGGATAGCACCACCCAGGAAAAACTGCGTGCCGTGCTGAAGGAACGCTTCGGCAAGCAACTGCAGATGCAAATCGAAATCGGCGGTGCCGCCGCCAACACCCCGGCGCAGCAGATCAGCCAGGAAAAGGCCGCGCGCCAGGCGCAGGCCGAGGCCTCCATCAACAACGACCAGTTCGTGCGCGACCTGATGGACGGGTTTGGCGCCACTATCATTCCATCCAGTATCAAACCGATTCAATAGGAGCAAAACCATGATGAAAGGCGGCTTGGGCAACCTGATGAAGCAGGCCCAGCAAATGCAGGAAAACATGAAGCGCGCGCAGGAAGAACTTGGCAGCGTCGAGGTCGAGGGCCAATCCGGCGCAGGACTGGTCAAGGTCGTCATGACCTGCCGCCACGACGTCAAGCGCGTCAAGATTGACGACAGCCTGCTGGGCGAGGACAAGGACATGCTGGAAGACCTGGTGGCGGCCGCGGTCAACGACGCCGTACGCAAGGCGGAAGCGACATCGCAGGAAAAAATGGCCGGCATGATGGACGGTATGCAGTTGCCCCCGGGGATGAAACTGCCGTTCTGAGCCTCCACATATGAAAAACCCGCCGGCGCTGGAACATCTGGTCGAATCGCTGCGCTGCGTGCCTGGCGTCGGGCCAAAGTCTGCGCTGCGCATGGCCTACCACCTGCTGCAGCGCGACCGCCCCGGCGCCGCCAGTCTTGCCGGGGCGCTGCAGAATGCGCTGGAACAGGTCGGCCATTGCAGCCTGTGCAACAACTTCAGCGAGGATCCGGTCTGCAATCTGTGCGCCACCGGCAAGCGTGATGCACGCCTGCTGTGCGTGGTGGAAATGCCTACCGACCTGCTGATGCTGGAGCAGACCCATACCTACCACGGCATGTACTTCGTGCTGATGGGTCGGCTGTCTCCACTGGACGGCATCGGCCCCCGGGAAATCCACCTCGATCGCCTGCTCAAGCGCGCTCAGGATGGCGTGGTGGAAGAAGTCATCCTCGCCACCAACTATACCGTGGAAGGCGAAGCCACCGCGCATTACATCAGCGAACTGCTGAAGACGCGCGGTATCAAGGTCAGCCGCATCGCGCGCGGCCTGCCCATGGGCGGAGAAATCGAGCACGTGGACAGCGGCACACTGGTGCAAGCCATGATGGAACGACGGACGCTTCGATAGCGCTTTCAAACCCGGATTGAACAAGATCGTAAATGCATCGCGGATATTGATATGTCATCCACCCTTTTTCTCGATCGCCTGAGGTCGCTACTTCCGGCCGACCGGCTGTTCACCGATCCGGTGGACTGCTACGCCTACGCTTATGACAATTCACGCAATTTCAGGCCACCGCTGGCAGTGGCTTTCCCACTGACGACCGAAGACGTGCAGGCCGTGGTCAGACTGTGTCACGAGCATCGCATTCCGCTCGTGCCGCGTGGTCGCGGCACCGGCACCGCAGGCGGCAGCGTACCGGAACAGGGCGGCGTGGCGCTGTCGCTGGAACGCATGAACCGCATCCTCAAGTTCGACCCGGACAACCGCATGGCGATTATCGAGCCGGGCGTGCTCAACCAGGAATTGCAGGATGCATTGAAGCCCGCAGGCTTTTTCTGGCCGCCCGACCCCTCCAGCGCGCCGTATTGCAGCGTGGGCGGCAACCTTGCCACCTGCGCCGCCGGGCCGCATGCCGTCAAGTATGGCGTGGCGCGCGACCACGTACTCGGGCTGAAAGCCGTCACCGGTAGCGGCGAACTTATTAAGACCGGCTGCTACACCACCAAGGGCGTGGTGGGCTATGACCTGACGCGACTGATCGTCGGTTCGGAAGGCACGCTGGCGGTAATCGTCGAGGCCACGCTCACGCTGACCCCGCTGCCGCGCGCCACCGGCGGCATTACTGCCCAGTACCGCGATACCACCAGTTGCGCCCATGCCATCGCCGCCATCATGGCGCAGCCGTTCGTGCCGTCAGCGCTGGAATTCCTCGACAACAACGCGCTCAACCTGATCCGCAATCGCCACCCCGGCATGCTGCCGGAAGACATGCGCGCCCTGCTGATGATCGAGGTGGACGGTTCGCAAAGCGAAGTGGCCGAGGCGACAGAAGCGGTGATCCAGACTTGCCGGGTAGATGGCCTGATCGAGGCCAAAGAGGCAGCAGACACCAAGTCACTGTGGGCGGCGCGCAAGGCGCTGTCGCCGCTATTGCGCGACGTGGCGCCGAAGAAGATCAACGAGGACGTGGCGGTGCCGGTTTCGCGCCTGCCGGAACTGCTGGGCGGCATCGAACAACTGGCGGCGCATCACCGCATCGCTAACGTCAATTTCGGCCACGCCGGCAACGGCAACATCCATGTAAATTTGCTGGTGAATCCGGATAACGGCGACGAGATGCAGCGCGCCGAAGCCTGCCTGGATGAAGTGTTCTCGCTGGTACTGTCGCTGGATGGCACCCTTTCCGGCGAGCATGGCGTGGGCATGGCCAAGCGCCCCTTCGTGCCACGCGAGATCGATGCGACGACGATCAGCCTGATGAAGTCAGTCAAACAGGCGTTCGACCCGAACAACATCCTCAACCCGGGAAAACTATTTCCCTGATTCACCCGGCGCGGGGGACGGTTTCCCCCGCTTTTCCGCAACCTTGTCGAGGATCTTCCTGGCAACGCGTTCACCGATGACCAATGCAGCGGTCACCGCCACTTTTTTGGCCATGCTTTTCACGGCCGAACTGAGCATTCCCATATCTCCTCCTATTGGCAATCTACCTGCTTGAGTTCGCTGCCGGGAAAGTCCGGCTGCAACTTTCTGATTTCGTCAGCCACACTGGCCGTGACATTCTTGATGAAAAACCCGGACTGGCCTTTTTCCTGGTTGCGCACGCCCTTGACGGCTATGCTGACGCCACGTGCGCGCACATCATCGAGCAGCCTGTTAGCCAGCTTTTCATCCTTGAAGATGCCTAGCGAGATAGCGTAACGCCATTGCGGCTCCTGCACTACGAAAGTTTCGTTGATACCCATGGCGTGCAACTCGTCATTTTTCGCCAGCGCCTCCTCCAGGTTCTTGCGTGGCGGAATATAAACCCAGTAGCGTGCCGCCTCATGCGGCGCTGTCTGTCGGACAGTCGTATCCAGCGAGAACTGATCCAACGCCGCCCTGGCACGCGCGATATTGGCGCCGGAAAAGCTGGCCCACTCATAACAGGCGGTCTGCAACACCGGCTCGGGCGCTGGCGCAGGCGGCGAAGACTTGTTCGGCAATGCCGCAAGCTGTTCCGGTGTCAGGATCCGCAACTGTTCCGGGTGGATCGGCTGCTGGCTGACTACAACACCGACGGGCTGCGGCGCGCTCAATTTGAAATAGCCGAACAGCACGACATTAGCAATCAGCAGTAACCAGGCAATCCATTTCATGAGTGTTCTCTTTCGATCAAATACAAGCCCTGCAACACCAGACTATCGACAATCTCGGACGGCCCGTGTATCGCCTCCGCCAAACGTACGGCATCGCCACCGGACAACAGACAGCGCGGCGGGCGGCT
>DAOMFG010000090.1:0-6653 GCA_035429685.1 Methylophilaceae bacterium
GCCCCTGTTCAGCGATGCCCCAAGGCAGGAACAGCGCAATCCCGAGCGCCGAATAAGTAAATAACTTCAAGGCCACTGCCCACTCGATCAGCGCCAGATGACGGGCCGAGTATTCGAGGATCATCGCCTCGTGAATCATTGTCAATTCCAGGTGCGTGGTGGGGTTGTCCACCGGAATGCGCGCATTCTCCGCCACCGAAATCATCCAGAATGCCACGCCGGCAAACGCCAGGCTTGGATAGACGACAAACTCGCGATGCGCCAGCGCAGCTACAATCACCGGCAACTCGGTGGAATGCGAAATCAGGCTGGCGGTAAAAAAAACCATCAGCAGTGCCGGCTCGGCAAGGAAGGCCACCAACATTTCACGCCGCGCGCCGAGCGTGCCGAAGGAAGTGCCGATATCCATCGCCGCCAGCGCAAGGAATACCCGGGCCAGCGCAAAAATACCGACCAGGGCGATGACGTCGGCCGCCGGCGAGAACGGCAAGTCGTTGGCAATGGTCGGCACGATGCCCGCAGCCAGCGCCATGCATGAAAAGATCATGTAGGGAGCGAAACGGAAAAGTGGCGACGCATTGTGCGCAATCACCGCATCCTTGTGGAACAACTTACGCAGCGTGCGATAGGGCTGGGTAATCGGCGGCGCGCTGCGGCCCTGCAGCCAAGCGCGGCACTGGTTAACCCAGCCCATCAGGAGCGGCGCCAGCAGGATGGCTAGCAGCGTCTGGGTAAATTGCAGAACAATACCGGTGCTCATCGCGTAAAGACCAGAAGAAAAATCAGGGTGGCGAAGCTGTAGATCAGATACCACTGGATGCGCCCGTGCTGCAGCCTCCCTGCCTGATCCGACAGCCAGCCGACAACACGCGCGATCGGCAAATACAGAATGAACCAGAGCTTGTCCAACGACGCGCCCCGATAACGCGGCTGGCGGTCGAAGGGATCCGGAGTTTCCCGTTCCACCTGCATGAACACTTCGAAAATCTGGCGAATTGGCTGGCCGAAACCTTCAGCGCTGTCCTGCATGCGCGCATCCTGTTCAGGGTAGCCGCAATCCCACGGATCGCTGCGGCGTACCCGGCCGTGATAAATGCGGCGCACCCAGAAGATAGTGAGCAGCAGCACCACAGTTACCACCGCAAAGAAGATCAAGGGCGCATAGCTCGCGCGCTCCGCCGAAATCGGCGCAAGAAGCAGCCAGTTGCCACTACTGGGCATGGCCTGTCCAACCAGCATCCGAGTCACAGGTTCGATCCAGACGATGACCTGGGTGGGCAGCAAACCCAGTAGCACGCATCCGGCGGCCAGCCACAGCATGCCCAACCGTTCAGCCCAGTCTGCCTCATGAGCATTCTGCAGATCCGGATCGCGCGGCTGTCCGAGAAATACGACGCCGTAGAATTTCACCATCACATAGGCAGCCAGCGCCGCAGCCAGCGCAACCGTGGCAGCGGCCACCGGGATCACCATGTTGAGGTAGGGCTGCGAGAGCCCGGGGGTCAGCAGGAAAGCCTGCAGCAAAAGCCATTCCGACACGAAACCGTTCAGCGGCGGCAGGCCGGCAATGGCCAGCGCGCCGATCAGGGTCAGCCAGGCGGTCCACGGCATGAAACGCATCAGGCCGCCCAGGTATCCCATGTGACGCACGCCGGTGGCATGCAGCACCGAACCCGTACCGACAAACAGCAATCCCTTGAAGAATGCATGGTTGATCGCGTGATACAGCAGCGCGGTCAGCGTCAGCGCCGCCAGCGCTCCCTTGCCATCGGTGTAAAAGATCAGGGTGAGGCCAAAGGCTGCAAGGATCACACCAATGTTCTCGATCGACGACCAGGCCAGCAAGCGCTTCATATCCGACTGTACGGCGGCAAAAATCACCCCATAGAGCGCGGTAACCAGGCCCAGCGCCAGCGCCAGCGTGCCCCACCAGGCGATCTGGATATTGAGCAGATCGAAAGTAACCCGCAGCAGACCATAGATGGCAGTTTTCAACATCACACCCGACATCAGCGCGGACACGGGAGAAGGTGCTGCCGGGTGCGCTTCCGGCAGCCACACGTGCAGCGGCACCAATCCGGCCTTGGCGCCGAAACCGAAAAGCGCCAGCAGGAACACGACCGACGCCCAGTACGGCGTCACCTCAGCAAAGCGCATGGTGTCGAAGGTATAGTCGCCATGGCCGCCCTGCAGCACGCCGAAGGTCAGCAGCAAAGAAATGGCGCCAACATGCGCGATCAGCAAGTAGAGAAATCCGGCCCGGCGGATTTCGGGAACCTTGTGGTCGGTAGTGACGAGGAAGTAGGACGAAAGCGCCATGACCTCCCAGGCCACCATGAAGGCATAGGCATCGTCAGCCAGCAGCACCATGACCATGCCCGCCAGGAACAGGTGGTACCACAAGGCCAGCAGGGCCAGCGGGCCAGCGACCATGCTTTTGAAATAGCCAGACGCGTACACCGTGACACCGAACGCCGCGCTACCCAGCAGCACCATGAAAAATGCAGACAGTGCATCCAGCCGCAGATGGAAAGGCAAGTCTGGCAGACCGATGGGCAGAATCATGGAGGAGGCGGGCGACATCAGTCCTGCCACACCCACCCCTGCGACACCTAACGCACCAAGTGCGCCAAGCGAAAACACCAACCCGCTCTTCACCCACTGCAAACCCTGCAGCAGCAGCGCCACGAACCCCAGCGCAAGCCAGAACAGCACGATGCTCCACGCCCATTGGACTGGTTCGCGAGGAAACAGTGAGAATATTTCCATTATTTTGCTTGTATGGCTATCTTGCCGCTATCCACGCACCCACCATGGGTGAGTCCCCAAAACCCGTTCACCACGAAGTCGGCCCGATTGTTGAAAAGATCGTCCGTTGCCTCCCCACCCCCAAGGCTCGGAAATCGACTCTTCCAGGCAGTCACTTGCACAACATGGTTATCGAAACAAGTATTGTAACCACTTTGTAACCGCTGACATGGGCATTCCCTCCCGGAAAATCGATTGTGAGATAATTATTCCCTAATATGTCGATATCTCGCAAATTTCCGCTGGCACTTCGCAGGGCGCTACCTTTTCTTTCTTGGTGGTCACTTGTCACGCGAGCCAATCTCCGCGACGATCTGCTGGCCGGGCTTACCGGCGCCCTGATCGTGTTGCCGCAAGGCGTAGCCTTTGCGACCATCGCTGGGCTGCCACCTCAATATGGCCTGTATGCAGCGATGGTGCCCGCTATCGTGGCTGCGTTGTTCGGTTCCTCCTGGCATCTCGTATCGGGTCCGACCACCGCGATATCGATAGCGCTTTATGCGGCGATCCATAATTTGGCCGAACCGGGCACACCGGAATATGTCGGTCTGGTACTAACTCTCACGCTACAAGTCGGTATCTTCCAGTTGGCGCTGGGGCTGGCACGCATGGGCGCGGTAGTGAACTTCATCTCGCACACCGTGGTGATCGGCTTCACCAGCGGCGCTGCGGTATTGATCGCCGCAAGCCAGATTCGCAGCTTTTTCGGCATCGACATCCCGCGCGGCGTGCCTTTTTACGAGATCCTGCACCAATTCTTTGTCCAGCTTGATCGCATCAATCCGTGGGTTGCCGGGGTCGGCGTCGCCACCTTGGTAGCCGGCATGCTCACCAAGCGCTACTGGAAAAAATTCCCCTACATGATCGCGGCAATGTTGGTTGGCGGTGGCGTGGCCTACTTGCTCAACACCCTGATCGGCCAGGCCGAAACCGGTATCAAGACCGTCGGCGCGCTGCCCGCCGGCCTGCCGCCACTCTCACTGCCTGATTTCTCTTTTGCTGCATTGAAGAAGACCTTCGGCCCGGCGCTGGTAATCACCATGCTGGCGCTGACCGAAGCAGTGTCGATCGCGCGCGCCATTGCCGTGCGTTCGGAACAGCGTATCGATGGCAACCAGGAATTCATTGGCCAGGGCCTGTCCAATATCGTTGGCGCTTTCTTCTCCGGCTATGCCTCATCCGGTTCGTTTAACCGCTCCGGCGTGAATTACGAAGCCGGCGCGCGCACGCCTCTGGCGACAATGTTCGCGTCGATCTTTCTCGTCATTATCCTGCTGGTGGTCGCGCCACTTGCCGCTTATCTGCCAAACGCAGCGATGGCCGGAATCCTCTTCCTGGTAGCCTGGGGCCTGATCGACTTCCACCACATCGCCGCGATCTGGAGGACCAGCAAGTCAGAGTCGGTGATCCTCTGGGCCACCATCATCGGTACGCTGATGAACCTCGAGGCCGGCATTGTCACTGGCGTGCTGCTCTCCCTGCTGCTTTATCTCAATCGCACCTCCCGCCCCAGCATCGAACCGCTGGTCCCGGTGACTGACGCCAGCGGCTACCATTTCGTCGATGCGCGTGGCAAGCCGGAGTGCCCGCAACTGCGTATCGTGCGCATCAATGGCTCAGCCTATTTCGGTGCAGTCGATCACATCCAGAACTCGCTGCAACAGATCGATGTCGACAACCCGCGGCAGAAATCGGTACTGATTGTTTCGCTGGGCATGAATTTCATCGACGTCGCCGGTGCGGAAATGTTCGCGCAGGAAGCGCGGCGTCGGCGGCGCCTGGGCGGTGGTCTGTATTTCTATCGCATGAAGGATACGGCTTATCAATTGTTGCGCCAGGGCAATTACGTTCATGAAATAGGCGAAGGCGCTTTCTTTCCGGTCAAAACCAACCCGACCGATGCGGTTTACTGGACGCTCGACCCCAATGTTTGTCGCAACTGCAAGTCGCGCATCTTCGCCAATTGCAATAGCGGCCGCCTGCCCGACGGTGATCGCCGGCTGCGTCTCATGCTGGCCGCCGACACCAGCGAGATGGCAGCCATCACGCGCGGTGTCGCGGTCGCGCTGGCGCGCGAACTTGGTGTTCGTCTCGATATCGTCGCTGTCGGTACCGACGAAAGCGTCGCGGCACGCGTGACAGCTGTGCAAGACGAGGCTGCGGCGGCAGACGTTAACTGCGAGACAACGATTCGTCACGGCAGCGATCCCGCCGACGAGATACGCTCCGCAGCGCTCGCGGCAAATACTCAACTGCTGGTAATCGGGCGTCGCCTGTTTCCCGGGGCGACAGAGATCGGCCCGGTGGCGCAGCGCATTCTCACTTCCGCCCCGTGCGCGGTGCTGGTCGTGGCGCCGAGCAGCCGGCTCTGGTCTCGCCGCGTGCTGGTGGCTTTCGACGGCAGCGATGCGGCGCGCAGCGCGACCGAATTGGCCGCCCAATTGGCAAAACCGCGTCAGTTGCCCATCACGCTCTTTTCCATCACCGATAGCTCAGGCCAGTTGCCGCCCGATATCGAGGACGCAGCGCAATTGTCGATTGCCGAGCTGAAACTCGACGGCCTGACGGGAGAACTGTTAGTTGGTAAAGGCAACATTGCCGAAGGCATTCTCAACGCCGCGCGCGATACCGGTGCCGACCTCATCGTTCTCTACCGCCACACACGTGGCGGCTTGAGTCGCAAGCTGCTTGGCAGCGTCGGCGACGAGGTGATCCGCGGCGCCGAGGTGCCGGTGCTGCTGGTTGGGGAAACGGCGCAGACCGGCTTGGACGCTGCCGGCTAGCCTCTTCTCAGAAAGCCGCTCGATCGGGTTTCATCGATCCGATGCAACAAAGCGTAGGTGGGCGAACCATAACCCATTTCTTCACCGAGCCGTTTTGATCGTATAGAAAAGATCATCCGCTCCACTCTCGCCCAGTTGTTCGTATATTGCGGCGATTGCCAGCTCTTCCGTGGCAAACAGCTTGCTCTGACCAATCATGTCGAATAGGCCGGTGGCGTGCATCACATCCAGCACCTGTTTTTTCAGGCCGCTGAAGACCAGTGTGGTACCAATGCTGTGCAGGCGTTCGACCAGATGATGAATGACTTCTTCGCCGGACGCATCCAGCTGGTTGATACCGTCTCCAACCACCAGCACGTATTTGGCATCCGGATGATTGGCCACAGCTTCCAGCACCGCATCTTCAAAATAGGCGACGTTAGCGAAGTACAGCGAGCCGTCGAAGCGAATTGCCACCATGTGCTTGCTGGTCGGGAGATCGGGATTGACACGAATGTCGCGCAAAGTACCGTCCTTGTAGCGGCCGAGGATGGCGACACGCGGCGACATGGTGCGATAGAGATACAGGCCGAGCGCGAGGCCCGCACCGACCATGATGCCGCTGTCCAGATGCGGTGCGAAAGCCAGCGTGGCAAAAAAGGTTACTACCGCAGCAATTCCGTCATGCTTGCTGGCCTGCCAGGCATGCTTCACCGCCTGGAAATTTACCAGTCCGATCACTGCCATGATGATGATGGAAGCCAATACCGCCTGTGGCAGGTGATAAAGCAATGGGGTGAGAAAAATCAGGGCCACCAGCACGATCAGCGCCGTGATCACCGAACTCATGCCGGTTTTGGCCCCGGAATTCATGTTGACCGCGGAACGCGAGAACGACCCTGACACCGGGAAGGCTTGGGTAAAACTGCCTACCACGTTGGCCAACCCCTGACCGATCAGCTCCTGGTTTGGGTCAAGTCGCTGCCTGGTCTTCGCAGCAATGGCCTTGGCGATCGAGATGGCCTCCATGAAGCCCACCAGCGAAATCACCAGCGCTTCAGACAGCAACGAAGCCAGGGCATC
>DAOMFG010000091.1:0-6606 GCA_035429685.1 Methylophilaceae bacterium
CTGGGCGAAGGCCTTGACCACGCGCACGCCGGGGATGGTGTCTGCCAGCACGTTGGTCACCTCCGACCAGACGCGGTCGATCTTCTCGAAACCGGTGCGCAGTTTGTCGCGCACGACGTGGATCATCCAAGCGATGAACGGCAGCGGCAGCAGGGTCACCAGCGCCAGCCAGGGGTTGATGGAGAACAGGATGGCCGCCGTCATCAGGATCATCAGTACGTCGGTGGCGAAATCCAGCAGGTGCAGCGACAGGAACACGCAGATGCGGTCGGATTCCGAGCCGATGCGCGACATCAGGTCGCCGGTGCGCTTGCCGCCGAAATATTCCAGCGACAGGCGCAGCAGGTGCTCGTAGGTAGTGGTGCGCAAATCGGCGCCGATGCGCTCGCTGACCAGCGCCAGGATGTAGGTCTTGGCCCAGGAAAGGCCCCAGGCCACCAGGGCGGAGCCCAGCAGCCCGGCCAGCAGTAGCGTCACCAGTTCGACGTCGATCGGCACGCCGTTTTGATAGGGAATCAGCACCCTGTCCATCAGCGGAATGGTGAGGTAGGGCGGCACCAGACTGGCGGCGGTGGAGATCAGGGTCAGCACGAAGCCTGCCAGCAGTGGCTTGTGGTAGGGCCGGGCGAAGCGCCACAGGCGGAACAGCGTCCAGGTCGAAGGCGGCGTCTGCTCCTCGCGGGTGCAGATCGGACATTCGTCCTGATCCGGCTCCAGTGGTGCCTTGCACCTGGGGCAGACAGCCTCCAGCTCGTGCGCAACGGGTTGCCCGCTGATCAGGCTGTCTAGTTGCCGGTTGAACTGGTCGATCAGGCGCAGGGCGGTAATGTTCTGTGCCAGCGTGAAGCGCCAGCGGGCGAGCAGCGCCTGGTTGCCGACCAGTTCCAAGCTGCCGACTCCGGCATGGTCGTGGTGGCGCAGGGCCATGCCCGGTTGCAGCGGCCAGTCCTGCCAGGCAGAGGCTTCATCCGGTTTAGCCAATATCCGAAGTTCGGTGACGATGACCAGCCCGTGCGCGAAATGCAGTTGGCTGTCGAGGTCAACCTCCAGCCAGGCCACCGCGTTCTCTCCGGCAGCCAGACGTGCTGCAGCCTCGTCGCGCCACGGTTCTGGCAAAGTGGGGTATGGGGGGGTCGGGATGTTCATCTTGCAGTCGGCAAGTATAACCGAGGAGCGGCGAGGCGCTTTGAATTTTGCCAATGCCGCCGTACGTAAGCCTGTCGTAAGCCAGATGTGGGACAATACTGGCATTTGCTGTTTTTACAGCCGTCGCGGTCAAGTTGTGCATGAAAAAACCTAACATTGAAATCCTCCGGACCATGTATCTGCGTGGCCCCAACATCTGGACCTATCGCCCGGTTCTCGAGGCCTGGATTGATATCGGTGCGCTGGAAGATTTCCCTTCCAACACCCTTCCCGGTTTCAACGAGCGCCTGACCGCTTGGCTGCCGTCGCTGATCGAGCATCGCTGCAGCGAGGGCGAGCGCGGCGGATTCCTGCTGCGGCTGAGGGAAGGCACCTGGCCCGGCCATATTCTGGAGCACGTCACGCTGGAATTGCAGAATCTGGCCGGCATGCCGGGCGGCTTCGGGCGGGCGCGCAGCACATCGCAGCGCGGCGTCTACAAGGTGGTGGTGCGTGCCTGGCATCCGGAAGTGACGCGCACCGCCCTGAATTACGGCCGCGACCTGCTGCTGGCGGCGATCGCGGACAAGCCTTTCGATGTGGCAGCCGCCGTCAACCATTTGCATGAACTGGCTGACGACCTGCTGCTGGGCCCCAGTACCGCCTGTATCGTGGATGCCGCCATCGCCAAGGACAGGCGCATTCCCTACATCCGCCTGTCAGAGGGCAACCTGGTGCAGCTCGGCTATGGCGTCCGCAGCCGCCGCATCTGGACGGCGGAAACCGACAAGACCAGCGCTATCGCCGAAGGCATTTCGCGCGACAAGGACCTGACCAAGAGCCTGCTGCAATCCTGCGGCGTGCCGGTGCCTGATGGGCAGATCGTCCACAGCTCGCAAGAAGCCTGGGAGGCCGCGCAGGACATCGGCCTGCCGGTGGTGGTCAAGCCCAGCGACGGCAACCACGGGCGCGGCGTATCCACCGAACTGATGACGCAGGTGGATGTCGAGGCCGCCTATGTCCTGGCTGATGCGGAGGGCAGCGAGGTGATCGTCGAACGTTTCATCCCCGGTGACGAACACCGCCTGCTGGTGGTGGGCGGGCGCCTGGTGGCTGCCGCCAGGGGTGAAATGGCATCGGTGGTCGGCGACGGCCGTTCTACCGTGGTCGAGCTGATCGACCGCCAGATCAATACCGACCCGCGCCGCGGCACGACCGAGGACTATCCGCTCAACCTCATCCTGGTCGATGAAGACCCGGCAGTCAGGCTGGAACTCCTGCGGCAGGGTTTCGAGCCGCATTCGGTGGTGCCGGAAGGCAAGCCGGTGCTGATCCAGCGTAACGGCAATGTCGCCAATGATGTGACCGAACTGGTGCATCCCGACACTGCTGTGGCGGTGTCGCTGGCCGCGCGAGCCGTGGGCCTGGACATTGCCGGCGTCGATCTGGTGGCCGAAGATATTTCGCGGCCGCTGGCAGAGCAGGGGGGCGCTGTCGTCGAGGTCAACGCCGGCCCCGGTTTGCTGATGCACCTCAAACCCGCCAATGGCGCGGGGCGCCCGGTCGGCCGTGCCATCGTCGATCACCTGTTCCCTGCGGGTGAAAGCGGCCGCATCCCTGTCGTCGGCATCACCGGTTCGCACGGCACGGCATCGCTGGCGCAGCTGCTGGCATGGCTGATCCAGCTTGGGGGCAAGCATGTCGGCCTCGCCTGCGAGAGTGGGCTGTTTCTTAACCGCCGCCAGGTCGAGGCGGGGAACTGCGCCAACTTTGCCGCTGCCGAGCGGGTGCTGATGAACCGCATGGTGGAAGCGGCGGTATTCGAGAACGGCGGTGACGCCATCCTGAGTGAAGGCCTGGCCTATGATCGCTGCCAGATCGGTATCGTCGCCAATGTCGATCCGGCCCGCCATGTCGGCCGCTACCACATCGACACCCCGGAGCAGGTGTTCAACGTGCTGCGCACCCAGGTCGATCTGGTGCTGCCGGGCGGTGTCGCGGTGCTCAACGCCGATGACGCGCTGGCGGTACAGATGGCCCCGCTGTGCGATGGCGAAGTCATTTTCTTCGGCATCAGCCGCGACACTGCTGTCATGGCCGAGCACTTGGGCCAGAGCAAGCGCGCGGTATATGTGCGCGGCGGGCAGGTGATGCTGGCCACCGGACAGAGCGAATCGCCCTTGATGACACTGGAAAGCATCCGTGCCGGGCTGCTCGCCGAACACGTCCTCGCGGCTGCGGGCGCGGCCTGGGCGCTGGAAATCGCGCCGCATCTGATTCGCACCGGCGTGGAAACTTTTGAGGCGAGCTACTCGCGCCAGAATTAACTAGGAACTCTACATGCAAGTATCCCGTGTCCGCGCATTGCGCGGCCCTAATTTGTGGAGCCGGCACACGGCCGTCGAGGCTATCGTGTCCTGTGCCGATGGAACCCACGCCATTGCCGACATTGCCGGGTTCGAAGCGCGGCTGCGCGAGCGATTCCCGGAAATCGGCTCGTTGCAGGCGGCGGCGCATGACGAGTCCGTTTCCATGGCACACGTCCTGGAATGTGCAGCGCTGGGTTTGCAGGCCAGCGCAGGCTGCCCGGTCACGTTCAGCCATACGACGGCGACGCCGGAGCTCGGAATTTACCAGGTGGTGGTCGAATACAGCGAAGAGGCCGTAGGCCGGCTGGCGCTGGATCTGGCGCAGGCCCTGTGCCATGCAGCACTGGAAGACCAGCCGTTCGACCTCGATGACGCGCTCAACCGTTTGCGGGCGCTGGACGAGGACGTGCGCCTGGGCCCCAGCACCGGCGCCATCGTGGAGGCCGCACGTGCGCGCGGGATTCCTTTCCGGCGTCTGACGGAAGGCAGCCTGGTGCAGTTCGGCTGGGGCAGCAGGCAGCGGCGCGTCCAAGCTGCCGAGACTGACATTACCGGCGCTATCGGTGAATCCATCGCGCAGGACAAGGAGCTAACCAAGAAGCTGCTGCATGCCGCCGGGGTGCCGGTGCCCCAAGGGCGCCCGGTGTCGGATGCCGAGGACGCCTGGAACGCCGCACGGGAAATCGGCGCGGCGGTGGTCGTGAAGCCGCGTGACGGCAATCAGGGCAAGGGCATCACCGTCAACATCAAAACCCGTGAACAAGTGCTGGCGGCGTTTGCAGCGGCAGCGGAAATCAGCGATGACGTCATGGTCGAGCGCTTCCTGCCGGGGCAGGATTTCCGCTTGCTGGTGGTCGGCAGGCAACTGGTGGCGGCTGCTCGGCGTGAACCACCGCTGGTGGTCGGCGACGGCACGCACACCGTGCGCGAACTGGTGGACCAGGTCAACCGCGATCCGCGCCGCGGCGAAGGCCATGCTACCGCGCTGACCAAAATCCGCTTCGACGACATCGCGCTGGCTACGCTGGCACAGCAGGGCTATGCTGCGGATGCAGTGCCGCCCAAGGGTGCGCGCGTCATCCTGCGCAACAATGCCAACCTGAGTACCGGCGGCACCGCCACCGACGTGACCGAGGACGTGCATCCGGAGCTGGCCGCAAGCGCGGTGGCGGCAGCGCAAATGGTGGGGCTGGATATCTGCGGTATCGACGCGGTGTGCGACACCGTCATCAGGCCGTTGGAGGCGCAGGGCGGCGGCGTGGTCGAAGTCAACGCAGCGCCTGGGCTGCGCATGCATTTGCAGCCTTCGTTCGGCAAGGCGCGCGCCGTGGGCGAGGCCATCGTCGCCAGCATGTTTCCGCCGGGTAAAGACGGCCGTATCCCGCTGGTAGCGGTAGCCGGTACCAACGGCAAGACCACCACCGTGCGTTTGACCTCGCATATCCTGACCCTGTCGGGCAAACGTGTCGGCATGACCAATTCCGATGGCGTCTACATCGAAGGCCGGCGCGTCGACACCGGCGATTGCAGCGGCCCCAAGAGCGCCCGCAACGTCCTGATGCACCCCGATGTCGATGCGGCGGTGCTGGAAACCGCGCGCGGCGGCGTGCTGCGCGAGGGGTTGGCGTTCGACCGCTGCGATGTTGCAGTGGTGACCAATATCGGCGTCGGCGATCATCTGGGCTTGAATTACATCACCACGGTCGAGGATCTCACCGTGGTCAAGCGCGTGATCGTGCAGAACGTGGCGCCGCACGGCATGGCGGTACTCAACGCGGCAGATCCGATGACCGCACACATGGCCGACGCCTGCCCGGGGGCGGTCACTTTCTTCGCCTTCGATCGTAATCACCCGGTGATGGCGACGCACCGCGCCCAAGGCAGGCGGGTGGTGTACCGCGACGGGGACGCCATGGTTGCCGCCGGCGAAGGTACGGAGTACCGCGTTCCCTTGTCGGACATTCCCATCACCCGCAACGGCGCGATTGGCTTCCAGGTGGAAAACGCCATGGCTGCGACAGCTGCCGCGTGGGGGCTGGGTATCGATTGGGAGACGATCCGCCGGGGGCTGGCGACCTTTGTCAACGACGCGCAGACCGCCCCGGGGCGGTTCAACACTTTCGACTACAGGGGCGCTACCCTGATTGCGGACTATGGGCACAACCCGGATGCCATCGTGGCACTGGTAGGCGCTATCGACAACCTGCCGGCGAAGCGCCGCATGGTAGTTATCAGCGGTGCCGGGGACCGGCGCGACGAGGATATCCGCCGCCAGACCGAGCTGTTGGGCGATGCCTTCGATAGCGTCATTCTGTACCAGGACCAGTGCCAGCGCGGCCGCGCGGATGGCGAGGTGGTAGCGCTGCTACGCGCAGGGTTGCAAAATGCAAAGCGTACGACGGTCGTCGAGGAGGTGAACGGCGAGTTCAAGGCCATCGACCGTAGCCTGGACTTGCTCGAACCGGGGGATCTTTGCCTGGTGCTGATCGATCAGATCGACGAGGCGCTGGCGCATATCGCCCAGCGGGTGTCCGAGGCGTAGTACGGGGATGGCGGGCGGCTTGATGCTTGGCCGCTGTTGCTTGTGAAGGGCAGGGTGGGCAACCCGTTGCCCACCCTGATTTGATTACTGCGCAATGCCGCGGTTGACGGCGATCTTCACTACGACGCGACGATTCTCTGCTCTGCCCTGTGCGCTTTCGTTGGCGGCGACAGGCTTGGCCGTGCTCATGGCGACCGGAGCCAGTACGCGGGAAATCCCGACATCGCACGATTGGCGCAGGTAGTTGGCAACAGCCTCGGCGCGGCGGTCGCTCAGGTTCTGATTGAGCTTGGCGCTTCCGGTGGAGTCCGCGTAGCCAGCTACCTGGATCAGGTAGCCCTTGTAAGTCTTCGCTTTGGCCGCTGCCGCTTGTATATCTGCCTTGGCCTTGTCTGACAGGTTAGCGTTGTCGACGTCGAACAGGATGGTGATTTCCTCTTTCACGTCGTAGTCGGCGAGTTCGCTGAAGCGCTTGTCCACCTCGGCTTGCGATGCGGCGATTTGTTGGTCCTGGGCTTCGTTTGCTGCCTTATTGGCTGCGATCTCTTGTTCCTGGGTCGCGATCACTTG
>DAOMFG010000092.1:0-6544 GCA_035429685.1 Methylophilaceae bacterium
TATCAGTACCACGCAAGTCTATACACACCTGGATTCTCAGCACCTCGCCAAGGTTTACGATCAGGCGCATCCAAGGGCGCGCAAGAAATAACTAGAGCACTTCCGAAAACCCTGTTTTCGCCGCCCAAGCTTGACATCATGCGCTTTAGCCAGCAAAGTGCGCATACCTTCCAACAACAGGGATATCCTAACGTGAACAAATCCGAACTGATCGACGCCATTGCCGCCGAAGCCGGCCTGACCAAGGCTGATGCAGGCAAGGCATTAGATGCCATCACTAATTCCGTGACCGCGGCTCTGAAAAAGGGCGACAACGTCACCTTGATTGGCTTTGGCACCTTCAAGGTGAGCAGCCGCGCCGCGCGCACTGGCCGCAACCCGCAAACCGGCAAGGAAATCAAGATCGCCGCCCGCAAGGCCCCTGCATTCACCGCCGGCAAGGCGCTGAAGGATGCGGTGAACTGATTTTTGACTCGCTTAAGGTTCCGGTCGGGGAAACGGACTGGAACCCGTCGCGATAAATCCTGATTTAAAGCTGGCAGAGTCCTGCCAGGTCCAGGATAAAGCAATGAGTCGAAGAAATCCCCGTACATTCCAAAATGTGCGGGGATTTTTTTGGACATTTTTTAAGTTATTGCAGGAAAACCCGCAGGTTGCGCGGCCGGACAAAAACCCAGTCGCCAGTACGCAGGTCGAGTTCGCGGAAGCGTTCACGGGTCAGTTCCGCTTCGATTAGCTCGCTTTCATCCTCGCGCTCCAGTTCAACCCGTACTACCGAACCGATGGGGTGGATGTGGTTCACCACGACCTTGAACGCCGAATCTCCACCGGCTTCGCGCCGGATGTCGATGTCGTGCGGGCGCACATAGGCCACCGCCGGGGCATTCTCGGCGCCGTGGTACTCCGGGGCTTCCAGCTCGATGTCGCCGACACGGGCGAACCCTGCGTGCACGCGGCTTTGAAACAGGTTGACGTTGCCGAGGAAGTGGTAGACAAAGGGCGATGCCGGGTTGTCGTAAACTTCGCTCGGGGTGCCGATCTGCTCCACCACGCCCTTGTTCATGACCACGACGCGATCGGCAACTTCCAGCGCCTCTTCCTGGTCGTGGGTGACGAATACGCTGGTGATGTGAAGCTCGTCGTGCAGGCGGCGCAGCCAGCGGCGCAAATCCTTGCGCACCTGTGCGTCCAGTGCACCGAAGGGCTCATCCAGCAGCAGTACTTTGGGTTCGACTGCCAGCGCACGTGCCAGCGCGATACGCTGGCGCTGGCCGCCGGAAAGTTGAGGCGGGTAGCGGTCGGCCAGCCAGTCCAGTTGTACCAGGTCGAGAAGTTTGTGCACGCGGCGGCTGATTTCGGCATCGTCCGGGCGGGTCTTTTTCGGCCTTACCCGTAGGCCAAAAGCCACGTTTTCGAACACCGTCATGTGGCGGAACAAGGCGTAATGCTGGAACACGAAACCGACCTGGCGCTCCCGCACGTGGCGCTGGGTAGTGTCCTCGCCATTGAATAGCACGCCGCCGTTATCCGGGGATTCCAGCCCGGCGATGATGCGCAGCAGGGTGGTCTTGCCGCAGCCGGAAGGGCCGAGCAGCGCCACCAGTTCGCCGCTCGGTACATCCAGTGTGATGTCGTTCAGTGCGCTGAAACTGCCGAAATTCTTGCTGATGTTGCGGATTTCGATGCCCATGTGATCTCCTTATTCGAGTGTGGTTGCGGCGCGACTGGCCTGCCATTCCACCAGTGTCTTCAATGCCAGCGTCACCAGTGCCAGGAATGCCAGGATCGAGGCGCAGGCAAAAGCAGCGACGTAGTTGTATTCGTTGTACAGAATCTCGACGTGCAGCGGCAGCGTGTTGGTCAGTCCGCGGACGTGGCCGGATACCACCGACACTGCGCCAAATTCGCCCATGGCGCGGGCGTTACAGAGAATCACCCCGTACAGCAGGCCCCATTTGATGTTGGGCAGCGTGACACGCCAGAACATCTGCCAGCCTGAGGCGCCCAGTACGATGGCGGCTTCTTCCTCGTCCTTGCCCTGCGCCTGCATCAGCGGGATCAACTCGCGCGCCACAAAGGGAAAAGTGACGAATATGGTGGCCAGCACGATGCCGGGTATGGTAAAGATGACCTTGATATCGTGGTCGGAAAGCCAACTGCCGAACCACCCCTGCAAGCCGAAGATCAGCACGAACACCAGCCCGGCAATGACGGGCGACACGGCAAACGGCAGGTCGATCAGCGTAATCAGCACGCTCTTGCCTTTGAACTCGAACTTGGCGATGGCCCAGGCAGCGGTTACGCCAAATACCAGGTTCAGCGGAACGGCGATGGCGGCGGCAATGAAGGTCAGCTTGATTGCCGATAGCGCATCCGGTTCGTCAAATGCCGCGAGGTATACCGTAAAGCCCTTGCGCAAGGCTTCGGTGAATACCGCTGCCAGCGGCACGAACAGGAACAGGCCAAGAAAGGCCAGTGCCGAGCCGATCAGCAACCAGCGCAGCCAGGCTGGTTCGGCGATGGCCCGGTTTTGGGCGACCTTGCTGTGGTACTTGTTGGCGGGAATTGCAACTGCAATAGTCATGGTTACCTCCCTACCCCATGGCGATGTGTGCTCCACCATTGCAGGCCGTTGATGATGAGCAGCAGGATGAAGGAAATCACCAGCATGACCACGGCGATGGCGGTCGCTCCGGCGTAGTCATACTGCTCCAGTTTGGTGATGATGAGTAAAGGGGTAATCTCCGACACCATGGGCATGTTGCCGGCGATGAAAATGACCGAGCCGTATTCGCCCACGGCGCGGGCAAAGGCCAGCGAGAAGCCGGTCAGCAATGCCGGCCATAGCGCAGGCAGGATGACGCGCTGGAAGGTCTGGAAACGGTTGGCGCCAAGACTGGCGGCAGCCTCTTCGGTTTCGGCCTCCAGATCTTCCAGCACCGGCTGCACGGTTCTCACCACAAACGGCAGGCCGATGAACGTCAGCGCCACCACCACGCCCAGCGGCGTGAACGCCACCTTGATGCCGTGCGGCTCAAGCACGCTGCCGAGCCAGCCGTTGGCGGAATAGACGGCGGTCAGCGCGATGCCGGCCACAGCCGTCGGCAGTGCGAATGGCAAATCCACCAGCGCATCGATCAAGCGCTTGCCGGGGAAACGGTAGCGCACCAGCACCCAAGCCACCAGCAGGCCGAAAAAGGCATTGATGAACGCACCCAGCAGGGCGGCGCCGAATGACAGGCGGTAGGACGCCAGCACGCGAGGCGCAGTCACGGCTGCCCACAATTCCCCCCAGGTCAGGGTCGTGGTCTTGAGAAACGCTGCCGACAGCGGGATCAGTACGATCAGGCTGAGGTAGAGAATGGTATAGCCCAGCGCCGGGGTAAAGCCGGGCAGGACGGAGGATCGCCGGTGCAGTGTGAAATTCATGTTGGCTCTGGAGTGATGTAAGGCGACGCAATCATAGTCAGATTTATTTATATTTAGAAATAATAGTTTTGAATAAATTAATAACTGAAAGTTGTGATACAAAAAAAGGGTGCCGTACAAGACGCCCGAGGGAGGAGATGGAGAAACGTTAAGCGGCGGCCTTGGCTGTGCCTCCTGATTTGCGGGCCAGCCACTCGGCAGAGGATGCCGGACGGCCGAGGTCGTAGCCTTGCAGCAGGGTGGCGCCCGCATCCAGCGCGATGCGATGCTGGGTTTCGCTTTCGATGCCCTGGATGATGGCCTGTGCGCCCACGGCCTGCACGATTTCGACCAGCTTGGTTAGTACGCCACGCGCCTTGGGGCTGGTTTCGGCTTCGCGGATCAGCCCTGCATCCAGCTTGACGTAGTCCGCCGGCTGTTGCCAAAGGCGTTTCAGGTTGGTTTGTTTGCCGCCAAAGCCGTCGATGGCAATGCGGTAGCCACGGTCGCGATAGTTGCCGATGGCTTCCGCCAACTGCTTGTCTATATCGACAGCACTTTCCTGGATTTCTACCACGACCTGGTGGGTAGGCACCGAATGGATATGCAGTACGCGCTCGAACACCTTGCCGTGGGCATTGACGCTGGTCAGCAGCTTGGGATGTACGTTGAGGAACAGCAGGCCGGGGTTTTGCGGCAGGTTCAGGTAATTGAGCATGTGCAGGGTGCGCGCGACACGATCGAGTTTGACCAGACGCCCCTGCTTGTCGGCGAAATCGAAGGCGAGCGGCGGGTTGATCTGGTCCGGCCCGATGGCGGGTCGCAGCAGTGCCTCATAGCCTATGGCCTGATTCGCTTGCTTGACGTCACGAATGGGCTGGAATGCGCTGTGCAGTTTGAGTCCGACGAAGCGGCTGATGACTTCGCCACCTTCGACCTCCAGACCGAACTCGTCGAGGTCGAGAAACAGCGCGTCGTGCAGATTTTCTTTCAATTCCTTGATGATTTTCTCAACCATGTCGTGCTCCTTATGCCAAGCTCCATTGAACCGGAGTTATTTGGCGTAAATCTGATCGAATGTGCCGCCATCGCTGAAATGCACTTTTTGCGCCTGCTTCCAGCTACCGAACACTTCGTCGATGGTAAACAGATCCAGCTTGCGGAAATCCGCGGCGTGCCTGGCGGCAACGCTATCCAGGCGCGGCCGCAGGCGGTGTTGTGCGGCGATTTCCTGGCCTTCCTCGCTGTACAGGTATTCCAGATAGGCTTGCGCCACGGCGCGCGTCTTGCGCTTGTCCGCGACCTTGTCCACCAGTGCCACCGGGTTTTCCGCCTGGATGCTGATCGAGGGATAAACCACCTCAAACTGGTCGCTACCTAGCTCTTTCTGAATCAGGTAAACCTCGTTTTCAAAGGTTAGCAGCACGTCGCCGATGCCACGCTGGGCAAAGGTGGTGGTGGCGCCGCGCCCGCCGGTATCCAGCACCGGAACGTTCTTGAACAGGCGGGTGACATAGTCGCGCGCCGCCTTTTCGTCGCCGCCTTTTTTCACGACCGCACCCCATGCCGCCAGATAGCTATAGCGGCCGTTGCCCGAGGTCTTGGGATTGGGCACGATGACCGACACGCCTGGCTTTACCAAGCCATCCCAATCCTTGATTTTCTTGGGGTTGCCCTTGCGCACCAGGAACACGGTGGTCGAGGTGGTGGGGCGCTGGCGTTGGGCAGGCGCTTCTGCCAGTCGGCCGGAATCAGTTTGCCGCGCTCGTACAAGATGTCGATGTCGTTGGCGTGGGTCATGGTGATAACGTCGGCCTCCAGGCCATCCGCCACCGAGCGCGCCTGCTTGCTGGAGCCGCCGTGCGACTGGTTGATGGTCACGGTTTCGCCGGTCTTGGCCTTCCAGTGCCTGGCAAACGCCGGGTTGTAATCCTTGTAGAACTCGCGCGTCACGTCGTAAGAGACGTTGAGCAGCGTGGTGTCGGCCTGGGCAAGCACGGGGAGCAGCAACAGGGCTGTTTCTATATCCACTTCCGATACCACGTCGCCGAATACGATTTCCTTGATGCGCCCCTTGAACTGGTTGCGCGCGTTGATGGCCTGGATCGTCATGCCGCTGGCCTAAAGTTTCGCCAGGGATACGTCGGTGGATTTTACCAGCGCCAGTACTTCGCTGCCCGGCGCCAGCCCGAGTTCCTGCACCGAACGGGTAGTGATGACAGAGGTGACGATGCCGGATGGCGTGTCGATATCCACTTCCGAGACGACCGGTCCGGTGATGATTTCCTTGATGCGTCCCTTGAACTGGTTGCGCACGTTGATGGCATGGATGGCCATGGAACTTCCTTTCAATAGCTGATGGCGATATTGCTGAACGGCAGGATCCAGCCGGAACTGATTCCTTTGGGCAAGGCGCTCGCTGGCCGTTTGCCATAGCGTTCCGCCAGTTCTTCGCGCAGTTCATGCCCCGACCGGCGGCTGTAAATGATCGGCAGGTCCAGCCTGGCGGCCTTGAGGGTGGTGTTATAGAGCATCGCATGGCTCAACTGGTCGGTGACCGCCACCACCAGCCTGATGCGATCCGGGATCGCTTTTCTTGCATCGGCCGGTTTGCGGCCGGGCCAGTGTTCCACGTCGTGCAGGCCATGTTCGGCCAGCTCGCGGCGAATCTTGTCGATGTGGTCGCCACCGATAACCAATATTGTCATTGCTGCGCCCCTTGCTCTTTTGAAGTCAACCTGAATTTTTCGGGCTAACCGGGAAATCCCGCCCACCGCTGGCGGATGGGATTTTCCTGTGCTCCCAGCGATCGGGCGACGGGATCTCCGCCGCCCGTTGCACGATTACTTGGCGTAGATCTGGTCGAACACGCCGCCGTCGGAGAAGAAAGTCTTCTGCGCTTTCTGCCAACCGCCGAACTCGTCGATGGTAATCAGGTTGACCTTGGGGAACTGGCTGGCATACTTCGCGGCCACTTCCGGCTTGGTCGGGCGGTAGAAGTTCTTGCCGGCAATGTCCTGGCCTTCGTCGGAATACAGGTATTCCAGATAGGCCTGAGCCACGGCACGGGTCTTGTGCTTGTCCACCACCTTATCCACGATCGTCACTGGCGGTTCGGCCAGAATCGAAATCGATG
>DAOMFG010000093.1:0-6511 GCA_035429685.1 Methylophilaceae bacterium
CTCCTCGATCACCTGGTCGAAAATACCGAACTCATCGCGGATGCCATAGCCGACAGCAGGGACTTCCAGCGTCGCCAGCGATTCCATATAGCATGCTGCGAGTCGCCCCAGACCGCCGTTACCGAGCCCTGGCTCACCTTCCAGATCGAACAATACTTGCGGATCATTGCCGCTGGCGCGTATAGCATCGGCGACCTCGTCGAAAATCCCCAAGTTGAACAGGTTGCAGGCTAACTGCGGGCCAAGCAGAAATTCCGCCGAAAGATAAGCCACTACCTTGCCACCGTTACCCAGAGCCTTTTCCAGAGTGGCTGCCCAGCGCGCAGTCAGCCGGTCGCGCACAGCATAGGCAACGGCAAGATAGCGGTCATTGGCTGTCACGCTGGCCGGAATGCGTCCTAGGGTATAGCGCTGATGATCCTCGAACGCCCGCTGTAGCGCCGGCAGTTCCAGGCCGGTACGCACTTCCTCGGAACTTATGGCAGGGGGTAACTTGGAATCGGTTTTTTTCATGGCTGAGGATCCCTGAAGTTCAATATCAACAAGCTGTTATCGACCAAAATCCACACGCTCCACGCGGTAGCCTCGCTTGGACAGAAGCGCGGGAATGCCTTGCGGCCCGAACATGTGCAGGCTGCCGACCGCCGCAAACACCGATTTTCCCTCGCCATGCAGCGCGTCGATACGTTGCGCCAGAGCCGGGTTGCGGTCATCGAGCAGGCGCTTCATCAGTTTGCGGTCAACCTCGCTATCCATGCACTCGCACCATTCGCTGTAGCGCTGCATCGTCGCACCATCGGAATCGCTCCATACGCTGGCGACACGGTTGAGCATGACACGCGCACGACCATTTTCAATTTCTTCCAGGTCCCTTTCGACCAGGGCGATGGTGTCTTGCGAGGTTTCCATTTGCAGCATGCCGAGCTGCCCCTCCGGGGTTTCCAGCGAAACCACCCTCATCCCGGCCGCATGGCCGTGGCCGGCCAGCACCAGGTCAATAGCGTAGGCCGGGTCGATGCCATCGCGCCGTCCGGCAACTATACTCAATGTGGCGAGCTGCATCTCGGGGATCATGCCGCCCGCCTGCTCCGGCGGAATGCATTCGGCTCGCATCAGCTTTTCCATGCGCCGCGCCAGCGCCTCTGGTAGCGGCGCACCCTTGAGCACCGCCATGCCTTCCGTCATACGCCGCTGGACTTCTGGGTCTAGCATGTCGAGTTCCAGCGCCATGACGGCACTCGCCTGCAAAGCCTGCGACACCCGCGGACCGGGAAACATCCACTCCATCCTGGCAGCATGCATGGTGCCATAAAGGTAGGAAGTACGGCCATCCTTGCTGACACGCCACAGAAAACCGTGATCGCGCGCGTTGCGCATAGCGGCGCGAGCCTGTTCCGCGGTGGGCGCTGCCGCTTGGGGCGGGCAATCGATCATGGCCTCGGCCCATGCATGGCAAGATAGCCCTGTCAGTAACAGAAAAAGGGCAACAAATATTTTTTTCATACCAGCGTTACCCAGATCAGCACCCTTCCCAGTACCGCACCACCAATTGCAGGCTGCGGTTACCATTGTAATCGTTGACTTGTGGACGGTATACGGCACGGATTTTTGCCGGTAGCAGATCGCTACAGTTAAACAGGATGGCATTGACAGGACGGCCGGATTTTTCAAGTTTTAGTTTAAGGTGGCGCTCACCGACAATGCGCTGCTCGGTGACGGTAAACCGGTCATCGAACTCTGGTGCGGCAAAACCTTGCCCCCATACCTGATGCTCCAGCACCTCTGCCAGTTCCAGACCGAAGTCCGCAGCATCAATGGCGCCATCGGTCTCGATCACACACTCCAGATCGGCCGGCGTCAACAGGTCACGTACCACGGATTCGAGCGCCTCGGTAAACCGTTCCAGATCGTGCCCGGCAATCGTCAGCCCAGCCGCCATGGCATGGCCGCCAAAGCGCAGCAGCAAGCCGGGGTGTCGCTTGGACACCAGGTCCAGTGCATCGCGCAGGTGCAGTCCGGTAATGGAACGGCCAGAGCCTTTCAGCATGCCTTCGCCGGCCGGGGCGAACACAATGGTGGGACGGTGGAAGCGCTCCTTCAGGCGCGAGGCCAGGATGCCGATCACGCCCTGGTGCCAGTCGTCCTGATACAGGCTGAGGCTGTATCGCTCGCCAGGGTCAAAATCCTCCAGCGCCGCCAGTGCGGATTCGTGCATATCCGCCTCGATATCGCGTCGCTCGCGGTTGAGCGTATCCAACCGCTGCGCCATACGCAGAGCTTCGTCTTCATCGCTGCTCAACAGACAGTCAATCCCCAGCGCCATATCCTGCAAGCGGCCGGCGGCGTTGAGGCGCGGCGCCACGCCGAAGCCCATATCCTGTGCGCAGACGCGCCTCGGATCGCGCCCCGCCACGCGCAGCAGGGCGTTGATTCCGGAGCTGGCTTTGCCGGCGCGGATACGGCGCAGGCCTTGCTCGACCAGGATGCGGTTGTTCTCGTCCAGCCGCACCAGGTCTGCCACGGTACCCAGCGCCACCAGGTCGAGCAGTTCCGTCAGGTTAGGCTCCGGCGCACTGGCATAAGCACCGCGCTTGCGCAGCTCGGCGCGCAAAGCCAGCAACAGGTAGAACATCACGCCCACGCCAGCCAAATGCTTGCTGGGGAAGCTGCATCCCGGCTGGTTGGGATTGATGATGCAAGCGGCGTCCGGCAGTTCGTCGCCCGGCAGGTGGTGGTCGGTCACCAGCACCGCGATGCCATGGGCGTTGGCAGCACGCACGCCCTCGACGCTGGCAATACCGTTGTCCACGGTGATGATGAAATCAGGCTGGCGCTGCGCCGCCAGCGCCACGATCTCCGGCGTCAGCCCGTAGCCGAATTCGAAGCGGTTGGGCACCAGGTAGTCCACTTGCGCACCGAACATGCCCAGCCCACGCACACCAACGGCACAGGCGGTCGCACCGTCGGCATCGTAATCAGCCACGATCAGCAGGCGTTTTTGCTGCGCGATGGCATCAGCCAGGATTCCGGCCATGCGCTCCGCATGGGTCAGCCGTTGCGGAGGAATCAGTCCCGCCGGCGCGCACTCCAATTGCTGCATGGAAGTGATGCCGCGCGCCGCCAGCACGTGCGCCAGCACCGGATGACAGCCGGCGCGCTGCAAGTCTTCTGCAGCCTGTGCCGGATAATCACGGGTGACGATGCTAACCAATCCAGCCTCCCAACGCTTGGCGGCGACGCCAGAATTTCCACAGATCGCGCCGCTTGATGCGGTAACTGATCACCTTGTCAACCTCATTGAAATGCAACGTCAGCGAACTGACACGCCTCTGGCGCAAGGCATCCAGCAAAGGGCTGCACCAGCCCTGATCCAGTTGCGACAATCCTGGCTGATCGAGGATGATCAAGTGTGCACCTGATACGGGCGTCTGTTCCAGCCAGGCAGTGGCAGAAGCTGGCGACGGCCGGAGCTGCAAGCCGCTGGCCAAGGCGAGGCCGCCTACCAGCACGTCATCGGCCCAGACCTGGCTGATGTCCGTCATGACGCCAGCAGTATAAGCCCCGCCACCATGCAGCCAGACGCTGTTTATCGGCAGCTGACCACGATCTTCCCGGACCCGGTTGACCGGGTGATCATGCAACAGCATCTGCACCTCGTTCAGCCAGCCGCGCCAGCGGGCGGCATCCGCACCCTGCGGCAGCAAAGGCTCGACATTGCGGCCGATCACCTGCTGCAACGGGTGTGTAGTAATGGCAGGCACCTTATTCACCCGCAGATACCAGCGCTGCGGATGAGGGGCGAGCAATAGCAGCCCATCCGCCTCGAAGTGCCGGTTCAGCGCGTCGATCAGCAGCCTGGATTCATCTGCATCCATCCTTGCCAGGTCGGGATCAGCCAACAGAAAACTGTCGCGCTGCAACTGGAAATGTACTGGATCAGCATGCAGCCAGTAATATGCGTCCGGATCCAGCCCCTCCCCCAGCAGCGACAACGCCGCCAGCGGCGCTGCGGGGAAACCGAACCATTTAGAAAGCCAGGCGTATACATTACGCTCCTGCACGTCACGACATCCAACCGCCAGCAGATTTTCCAGCGCAGGCGCTCTGCCGCCGACATCGCCCATGCCGGGAAGCCGGCTGTTGACCACAAGATGGCATTCGGGAGAAAACTTCTGCATGTTTTAAGAACCTAATATCCTGATAAAATACAAGGAATTCTTCAGGAGCATCCTCATGGACTTGATACTCTGGCGCCACGCCGAAGCCGAAGACGGTATTCCCGACATGGAACGCGCCCTTACCGCCAAAGGCCGCAAGCAGGCGAAAAAAATGGCCGGCTGGCTTAAATCCCGCATGCCGGAGGACATCCGCATCCTGGTCAGCCCGGCCAAACGCACCCAGCAAACCGCCGCTGCACTTGGCATGGATTTTAACACGCTGCAAGAGATCGCCCCCGGCGCTTCCGCACACTCTCTGCTCAAGGCTACCCACTGGCCGCACGGAGAGCAAAGCGTGCTGATCGTCGGCCACCAGCCGTCCCTGGGCGAGGTTGCCTCACTGCTGCTGGCAGGGCAGGATACCGGTTTCAGCGTCAAGAAAGGCGCCGTGTGGTGGTTCAACGGACGGACACGCCTCGGCACCAGCGAGAGCCTGTTGTTAGCGGTAGTTGCGCCGGATTTACTGTGATATTCTGCAACGTCTTTAAAATCAACCGCCTGCCGGAGCCCAAGCCATGCGTACCATTCTGATTGCCAATTCCAAGGGCGGATGCGGCAAGACCACTGTCGCCACCAATCTTGCCGGCTATTTCGCCTCGCGCGGCCGGCGCGTCTTTCTGTCGGATATGGATCGCCAGCAATCCTCGCTAAGCTGGCTCAAGCGCCGCTCCAAGAAGCTGCCGCGCATTCACGGCATCGACGGGCGCAGCCACAACGGCAGCGACCCCGGCGCGGAATGGACAGTGATCGACTCCCCCGCCGGCTTTCACGGCGAAAAGCTGTCCGACGCCATCAAGCAGGCCGACTGGATCATCGTGCCGATGCAGCCCTCGGCTTTCGACATCGGCGCCACCAGCGACTTCCTGGAAGCGCTGCGCGAGGAAAAAGCGGTGCGCAAGGAACGCGCCTTCGTCGCTATGGTCGGCACGCGCGTGGATCCCCGTACCCGCGCCGCCGCCACGCTTAACGAGTTTCTGCAGGACACCGGCTTCCCGGTGCTGACCTGCCTGCGCAACGCCCAAGTCTACATACAGGCAGCCGAACAAGGCACCAGCCTGTTTGATTTCCGCCCTTCATTGGTACCGCGCGATCTGGAGCAGTGGTCGCCGCTGCTGCAATGGCTGGTGGCTACGGATAAATGACGCATGAGGTCGAATTAAAGCTGCGCATCGCCGCGCAGGATATTCCGCACCTCCGGCGGCATCCCGCCATCAAGGCCGCGCTGGTTGGCGAGTCCATCACTCGCAAGCTGGTCAGCATCTATTTCGACACCCCGCAACTCGCCCTGCTCGATGCCGGCATCAGCCTGCGCGCACGATACATGGCAGGCGCCTGGTACCAGGCGGTCAAGGGCTCCGGTAAGTCGCTCGCCGGCTTGCACCAGCGCAAGGAATGGGAAGACCAGATTGCCTCCGGCCAGCCGGATTTCAGCAAGATCACCGACCCGGCACTGACTGCGATTTTCGATAACGAAGACTTGCGCGCCGCCCTCTCGCCTATTTTCCGCACCGAGGTCAAGCGCACCGAATGGCATCTTGCCTTCGACAAGGGTGACCAGATCGAGCTGGCGCTCGACGTGGGCGATCTGGTGGTCGGGGAGCGGCGCGAGACGATCAGCGAAATCGAGCTGGAACTCAAAGGCGGCAATACCGGTCGCCTGTTTGACTTCGCGCTGGAACTGCAGCAAACCATTCCACTGGAACTTGAAAACATCAGCAAAGCCCAGCGCGGCTATGGCTATTACCGCCCGCAACCACCCACCATCATCAAGGCGCAGCCCACCCGGCTTCAACCCGAAATGAGCGCCCATGAGGCGCTGAAGCAGATCGCCTGGGAATGCCTCACCCACCTGCAAGGCAACCACGACATGGTGCTGCACGGCGAGGATATCGAAGGCGTGCACCAGATGCGCGTCGCCCTGCGCCGGCTGCGTTCCGCCCTCAACGTATTCAGCAGCGTGGCGAGCAAGCAAAACTGCGCCGCCATCGTCGGCGAACTGCGCTGGATCACCGGCGTGCTCGGCCTGGCGCGTGACCTCGACGTGTTCACTACACAAACCCTGCCGCCCGTGCTGCGACAACTGCCTGCCCACCCCGGTCTGCTCCAGCTCAATGACAAGGCCGCCACCGTGCGCTTGCAAGCCTATGTGGAAGCCCGTTCTGCGCTTGCCTCGCAACGCTACCACCGGCTATTGCTCAACCTCGGCGCCTGGCTGGAAAACGAACGCTGGCGAGATGCCGGAAGCGCGGAATGCAGCGTACTGAACGTGGCCCAGGCCATGCTCGCCAAGCGCC
>DAOMFG010000094.1:0-6485 GCA_035429685.1 Methylophilaceae bacterium
TCAAGGCGCACAACATCGGCTACTTCTTCTACAACGGCGGCGGCGATTCCGCCGACACCTGCTACAAGGTGTCGCAGCTTTCGGAAAAAATGGGCTACCCGGTGCAGGCCATCCACGTACCCAAGACCGTGGACAACGACCTGCCGATCACCGACTGCTGCCCCGGCTTCGGTAGCGTCGCCAAGTACATCGCCGTGTCCACGCTGGAGGCCTCGTTCGACGTGCGCTCCATGGCCAAGACCTCGACCAGAATCTTCGTGCTGGAGGTGATGGGCCGCCATGCCGGCTGGATCGCCGCGGCCGGTGGGCTGGTGGAGGACTACAGCATCCCGGTGGTGATCCTGTTCCCCGAAGTGGAGTTTGACCAGGAAAAATTCCTGGCGCGGGTGGATGCCAAGGTGAAGAAGCACGGCTACTGCACCGTGGTGGTCTCCGAGGGCTGCCACTACCCGGACGGCCGCTTCATCGCCGACCAGGGCATCAAGGACGTCTTCGGCCACGCCCAGTTGGGTGGCGCGGCGCCGGTGGTGGCCAACATGATCAAGGACGCGCTGGGTTACCGCTACCACTGGGCCGTGGCCGACTACCTGCAGCGCGCCGCGCGCCACATCGCTTCCGCCACCGACGTCAGGCATGCCTACGAACTGGGCAAGAAAGCGGTCAAACTCGCACTCAAAGGCAGGAATTCGGTCATGCCCACCGTGATCCGCGTAGCCGATGCGCCTTACGAATACCGCATCGGCTACGCCGAGTTGAAGGACGTTGCCAATGTCGAGAAATTCATGCCGCGCGATTTCATCAGCAAGGATGGCTACGGCATCACGCCGAAGTGCAAGCGCTACCTGCGTCCGCTGATCCAGGGCGAGGATTATCCCGCCTACGAGGCCGGCCTGCGCCGCTATGTCACGCTGCGCAATGCGGCGGTGGCGAAAAAACTGCCAAAGTTCGAGCTTTAAACTCCCCGTACATCGTCCATCTGCCTGCTTGCTACCCCGCGCTCCCCTTGCGCGGGAGGGCGGAAGCGCAGGCCTGGTCAGGCGCTTCCGCAGCACCGGATTATGGGGTAAGCTTCGCCCACGGAGGCTGGGGGCGTTTGCATCATGACCCCTGCCCTATTTCTAATTTGTTGCGTTTGGGAGGGGTGTTTCGATGGATCAAGCATTATTGCTGGCGCTCGGATGTTCCGTGCTGGCGCTGTTCTACGGTGGTGTCACGATTGCATGGGTGCTGGCCAAGCCGACCGGCAACGACCATATGCGCGCAATCGCAGCGGCGATCCAGGAAGGCGCCTCTGCTTATCTCAACCGGCAGTACACCACCATCGGGCTGGTCGGTGCACTGCTGTTCGCGGTGATCTGGCTTGGGCTGGGCAGCCTGACTGCCGTTGGTTTCGCCATCGGCGCGCTGCTTTCCGCCGCTGCCGGCTACATCGGCATGAACATTTCGGTACGCTCCAACGTGCGCACCGCGCAGGCGGCGCATGACGGCCTGGATGCTGCCTTGCAGGTGGCCTTCCGCGGCGGCGCCATTACCGGCATGCTGGTGGTGGGCTTGGGCCTGCTGGGCGTGGCGGGCTACTTTGCCTTCCTGCTTGCCAATACGGCAGAGGGCGCGACGGTCAACATTTCCCCGCTGGTGGGCCTGGCCTTCGGCAGTTCGCTGATCTCCATTTTTGCGCGTCTGGGCGGCGGCATCTTCACTAAGGGTGCAGACGTCGGTGCCGACCTGGTGGGCAAGGTGGAAGCCGGCATCCCCGAGGATGACCCGCGCAACCCGGCGGTGATCGCCGACAACGTCGGCGACAACGTCGGCGACTGCGCCGGCATGGCCGCCGACCTGTTCGAGACCTACGCGGTGACCGTGGTCGCCACGATGCTGCTCGCGGGCCTGACGATGTCGTCGCTCGGCACCAATGCGGTGCTCTACCCGCTGGTGCTCGGCGCCGTGTCGATCGTCGCCTCGATCGTCGGCACCTTCTTCGTCAAGGCGCGCGAAGGCGGCAAGATCATGAACGCGCTGTACCGCGGCCTGATCGTCGCCGGTGCGCTGTCCGCCGCCGCTTTCTATCCGGTCACCAACTGGCTGATGAATAACAGCGGCCTGGAATATTCCGCGACGAACATCTACCTGGCCTCGCTGATCGGCCTGGTGGTGACCGCCGCCATGGTGGTCATTACCGAGTACTACACCGCGACCGAGTATGGCCCGGTGCGCCATGTGGCGGGCTCTTCCACCACCGGCCACGCCACCAACATCATCGCCGGCCTCGGCATTTCGATGAAGTCCACGGCGGCGCCGGTGCTGGTGATCTGCCTTGGCATCCTGGGCGCACACCATCTGGCCGGACTGTACGGCATCGCCGTCGCCGCCACCGCCATGCTGTCCATGGCCGGCATTATCGTCGCGCTAGACGCCTACGGCCCCATCACTGACAACGCCGGCGGCATCGCGGAAATGTCCAAGCTGCCGAAAAAGATCCGCGACATCACCGATCCGCTGGATGCCGTGGGCAACACCACCAAGGCCGTCACCAAAGGCTACGCCATCGGCTCCGCCGGTCTGGCGGCGCTGGTGCTGTTCGCTGACTTCACCCATGAACTGGGTCTGCACACCGGCGGCGAAACCACCTTCGACCTGTCCAACCACATGGTTATCATCGGCCTCTTCATCGGCGGCATGATCCCCTACCTGTTCGGCGCCATGGCGATGGAAGCGGTCGGCCGCGCCGCCAGTTCCGTGGTGGTGGAAGTCCGTCGCCAGTTCAAGGAAATCCCGGGCATCATGAATGGCACCGAAAAGCCGGACTATTCCCGTGCGGTGGACATGCTGACCAAGTCTGCCATCAAGGAAATGATCGTGCCTTCACTGCTGCCGGTGCTGGTGCCCATTCTGGTGGGCAAGTTCCTCGGCGCGCAGGCGCTGGGTGGCCTGCTGATCGGCACCATCGTCACCGGCCTGTTCGTGGCGATTTCCATGACGGTCGGCGGCGGTGCGTGGGATAACGCCAAGAAGCACATCGAAGACGGCCACCACGGCGGCAAGGGTTCCGAAGCGCACAAGGCTTCGGTGACCGGCGATACCGTCGGCGATCCATACAAGGATACCGCCGGCCCCGCCATCAACCCGCTGATCAAGATCATCAACATTGTCGCGCTGCTGATCGTCTCGATCCTGTAAGCAATAGCAGTCATCAAAAAGCCCGCCGGCGCATCAGCGCTGGCGGGCTTTTTTCTGCCGCTTTTGCGGGCTCGGGAATTTGTCTGTTTCAGCCCCGTTTTGCCAGCCGTTCCAGTGCCGTTCGCAGAGGAGAATCGGGCAATTTTTCCGCCAGTTTCTCCAGGCTGGCCGAGGCCTTGCTACTGAGGTGGCGCGCTACGCCAGCACTGGCGCGGGCTTGAGATTTGACTTGCACTTCGACCCGAATTGAAGTAACTTCCAGACCTTTGATTTGCAGGCTTTTGAGCAAGTTCGGCGCCAGTAATTTGAGCTTCGCCGCGACTGCGCCGTTATCGGCAAAGACGGTGATGCGCCGGTGCTGAAGTCCGCCTGCACGAGTAAATGGCTGCAGCGGTTGCGGCACGACCTCGGACCAGGTTTTCTGCAGCTCGGCAAGTCTGCCGGTCTGGTTAGCCAAAGCCTGCAGCTCGGCATTGTCCTTGAACAGCGCGTCAAGACGCCGCATGCCGGGAGCCTTGGGGCCTGCTTCGCGAGAAACGGGTTCTTGAAAAGGGGAAATGCATGAATATCATTTTCGTATCCAACAACATGGCGAAGGCCAGGACGCTGTCGCTACGGCAGGCTTTGGCGCTGCTGGCAGGGCTGCTGATCGTCCCGCCCCTGCTGACTGCCGCCCTCATTTTGCCACAGCCGGGCGCCGAGCAACAGGGCATGCAGGCATTGCTGCCGATGCGCCTGATTCAGGCGGTGCGCGACAATTCGCAGGCACACCTCGATGCGCTGGCGATGCAACTGGGCCAGATCCAGGCGCGCGTGATGCGATTGGATGCCCTGAGCGAGCGCCTCGCCAAATTGGCGGGGGTCGATGATAAGGAAATTGAAAGCGACTCACAGACGCCGGGGCAGGGCGGCCCGCTGCTGCAGGCCCGCAGTCTTACCGCCGATGAAATCGGCCGGCAGATGGCGGAATTGACGCGCCAACTGGAAGAGCGGAACGACCGCCTGGGTGTGCTGGAAGCCCTGCTGCTGCAACAGAACCTCAAGCACACCACGATTCCGAACAGCTCTCCGGTCGAGGCGGCCTACAACTCTTCCAGTTTTGGCTGGCGCAATGATCCCTTTACCGGCCAGATGGCGTTTCATGAAGGGTTGGACTTTACCGCAGAAAAGGGCACCCCCATCTACGCTGCGGCGGATGGCATCGTCAGCCAGGCCGAGAGTACGCCGGATTATGGTAATATCGTCAAAGTCGATCATGGCTCCGGCCTTGAGACGCGATACGCGCATGCCTCGCGCATTCTGGTCAAGCCGGGTGAGCGGGTGGAGAAAGGGCAATTGATCGCCGAGGTTGGCAATACCGGGCGTTCCACCGGCGCGCACCTGCATTTCGAGGTGCGCCTCAACGGCGTGGCGCTGGATCCGCGAAAGTACCTGCAAAATCGTAATAGTTAGCAATTTCCCCATTTAAATTTCAGAAAGTTCCGCCCAGGCGGAAAGTCGGCCTCCCCCTATGTTATCCACGGTATTCAAGAAAATTTTCGGCAGTCGCAACGAGCGGCTGATCAAGCAATATGCTCAGGTGGTGCGCACCATCAACGCGCTGGAAGAAGCCACCCAGGCGCTTTCCGACGACCAGCTGCGCGCCAGGACAGAGGAGTTCAAGCAGCGTTACCGGAATGGCGAATCGCTCGACAAGCTGCTGCCGGAGGCTTTTGCTGTGGTGCGCGAAGGCGGCCGCCGTGCCTTGGGCATGCGCCACTTCGACGTTCAGATGATTGGCGGCATGGCGCTGCACTACGGCAAGATCGCCGAAATGCGCACCGGTGAAGGCAAGACCTTGGTGGCGACGCTGCCGGTCTACCTCAACGCTATCGCCGGCAAGGGCGTGCACGTGGTGACGGTGAACGACTATCTGGCCAGCCGCGATGCCGCCTGGATGGGCAAGCTGTACAACTTCCTCGGCCTGTCCTATGGCGTCAACCTGTCGCAGATGCCGCATGACGCCAAGCAGCAGGCCTATGCCGCCGACATCACCTACGGCACCAACAACGAATTTGGCTTCGACTACTTGCGCGACAACATGGTCTACACTGCGGCCGAGCGCGTGCAGCGCAGCCTCAACTATGCCGTGGTCGACGAAGTGGACTCCATCCTCATCGACGAGGCGCGTACGCCGCTGATCATTTCCGGCCAGGCCGAAGACAGCGTGCAATTGTATTCCGCCATCAACGCCGTTGCACTCAAGCTCGTTCGCCAGAAGACCGAGGAGGGCGAAGGCGACTACTGGGTGGATGAAAAATCGCAGCAGGTGCTGATGTCCGAAGCCGGGCACGAGCATGCCGAGGCGCTGCTGACGGAAGCCGGCCTGCTCGTGGCGGGCAGCCTGTACGATGCCGCCAACATCACCCTGGTGCACCATCTGTATGCTTCGCTGCGCGCGCAGTCGCTGTTCCACCGCGACCAGCACTACGTGGTGCGCGATGGCGAGATCGTCATTGTCGACGAATTCACCGGCCGCATGATGGCCGGCCGCCGTTGGTCGGAAGGCCTGCACCAGGCGGTGGAAGCCAAGGAAGGCGTGCCGATCCAGAAGGAGAACCAGACACTGGCCTCCATCACTTTCCAGAACTATTTCCGCATGTACGCCAAGCTGTCCGGCATGACCGGCACCGCCGACACCGAAGCCTTCGAGTTCAACCAGATCTACGGCCTGGAAACGGTGGTGATCCCCACCAACAACGCCATGATCCGCCAGGATGCGATGGACAAGGTCTACCGCACCGCGCGCGAAAAATACCAGGCGGTGATCGAGGACATCCAGGAATGCCAGAAGCGCGGCCAGCCGGTGCTGGTCGGTACTACCTCCATTGAGAACTCCGAACTGATTTCCGGGTTGCTGGACAAGGAAAAGCTGCCGCATCAGGTACTCAACGCCAAGCAGCACGAGCGCGAGGCGCACATCATCGCCCAGGCCGGCAGGCCGAACATGATCACCATCGCCACCAACATGGCCGGCCGTGGTACCGACATCGTGCTGGGCGGCAATCCGGAGGCCGATCTCCTCAAGGTTGAGGAGGACGACAGCCTGTCGATGGAACAGAAGGCCGAACGCATCGCCTTGCTCAAGGCCGAATGGCAAAAGGTACATGACCAGGTGCTGGCCTCCGGCGGCCTGCATATCATCGGCACCGAGCGCCACGAATCCCGCCGGGTCGACAACCAGCTGCGGGGACGCTCCGGCCGCCAGGGCGATCCCGGCTCCAGCCGCTTCTACCTGTCGCTGGAAGATTCTCTGCTGCGCATTTTTG
>DAOMFG010000095.1:0-6441 GCA_035429685.1 Methylophilaceae bacterium
TATTGATATATAGAATAATTAATGAATTTTATTAAATTAATTGTACTGGTTGGCGGCTGTGTTCTTTCGTTTTCGGTGACGGCGGAAGAAGCTACACAGCTTTCCGATGCCTGCAACAAGGCGCTGGGTGAAGGCAACTATGCACAGGCAGCAGAACTCGCCGGCAAGGCGCTGGAAGCCTCCAGAAGCGACCGCAAGGCCTATCTCTGCCTGGGTCGCGCCCTGGGCGGCAAGGGTGATCACATGGGGGCCGTGACCGCACTGCAAGCCGCCGACAAGCTGTCCGCCGGCCCGATCGACCATATAGTCGCGCTCACGCTGCTCGGCAACGAGCAGCTCGCGGCACATGCCTATGCAGAGGCGAGCGATGCCTACAAGGCCAGCCTCGACACCGCACGCGCCGACAAGAACCGCCATTTCGAGCGCATCAACCTCAACCAGCTGGGCAAAGTCCGGCAGGCCATGGGCGATGCTGCCGGCGCGCTGGATTTCTACCTGCAAGGGCAGGCGCTCGCCGCTAACGACAATGAACGCGCCGACGGCAACGCCCGCATTGCCGCCGCTTACAGTCTGCTGGGTAACCACGACAAGGCGATCGAGTACCAGCTCAAGTCATTGTTCCAGGAAGAGCGCGTCGGCGAGCCGGACCAGTACGCCAACGCCAGCATCGAGATGGCGCGCATCTACATCGTGGCCGGCCAGTACGGCAATGCCGAGAAAAGGCTGAACAAGCTCCTCGGCGAAGTCACCCAGGCCGGCGCGGCCTACTGGGAAGCAAAAATCTATTACACCTTGGGAAAGCTGCGTAGCGCGCAAGGTAGGCTTGCAGACGCCAGGGATTTTTACCAGCGCAGCAAGGCCTTGGCCGACAGGATCGGCGCGCAGGATTTGATCGATGAGATCGGCGATACGCTTGCAGCAGGCGGGAGTAAATAGCCCCTGCGATGAATTTTTAGAAGCGCCCTGAGGTAAAATTCAGGCATGAGCCAGCCCGTTTTTGTCCACCTGCGTTGCCACAGCGAGTATTCCGTGGTGGACGGCATGGTGCGCCTGGCCGACTACGTCGGGCGTGCGGTGAAAGACAACATGCCGGCACTGGCGCTCACCGATCTTTCCAACCTGTTCGGCGCGGTGAAGTTCTATTCGGCGGCGCGCGGCAAAGGCGTTAAACCCATCCTGGGCTGCGATGTCTGGCTGGAAAACCCGGCCAACCGCGACCAGCCGTATCGCTTGCTGCTGCTGTGCCAGTCGCAGGCGGGCTATCTGCGCCTGTGCGAGCTGCTGACCCGCGCTTACCTGACCAACCAGTATCGTGGCCGCGCCGAGCTCAAACGCGGGTGGTTGGTAGAGCTCGGCACGGAGGGGCTGATCCTGCTTTCCGCGGCGGAAGGCGGCGATGTCGGGCAGGCCTTGCTGCAGGACAATACCCAGCAGGCGCAGTTGCTGGCGGCGCAATGGCAGGCGCTGTTCCCCGGCCGCTATTACCTCGAACTGCAGCGTACCGGCCAGCCGCAGCAGGAGGCTGTCATCGCCCGTACGCTGGACCTGGCCGTTGCGCTGGGTTTACCGGTAGTCGCGACTCATCCTATCCAGTTTCTCGATACCGACGACCACAAGGCGCACGAGGCGCGGGTGTGCATTGCCGAAGGCTATATGCTGGCCGATCGCCGTCGCCCGCGCCATTTTACCGAGCAGCAGTATTTCAAGACCCAGGCCGAGATGGCGGAACTGTTCGCCGATATTCCCGAGGCATTGCAGAACTCGGTGGAGATCGCAAAGCGCTGCAACCTGACGCTGACCCTGGGCAAGAACTACCTGCCGCAATTCCCCACACCCAACGGAGAAAGTCTGGACGATTACCTGGCGGTGCAGGCGCGTGCCGGCCTGGAGCAGCGGCTGGCAGTGCTTTATCCCGACGCGGCGCAGCGCGAGACCAGGCGTGTCGAATACGCAGCGCGCCTGGAATTCGAGGTCGGCATCATCGTGCAGATGGGTTTTCCTGGCTATTTCCTGATCGTGGCTGACTTCATCAACTGGGCCAAGCACAATGGGGTTCCCGTAGGCCCTGGTCGTGGCTCCGGCGCTGGTTCGCTGGTGGCTTACAGCCTTGGCATCACCGATCTCGACCCGCTGCGATACGCCCTGCTGTTCGAGCGCTTCCTCAACCCGGAGCGGGTGTCGATGCCCGACTTCGATATCGACTTCTGCCAGGAAGGGCGCGACCGCGTCATCGACTACGTCAAGCACAAATACGGATTGGAGGCGGTCTCGCAGATCGCCACCTTCGGCACCTTGGCGGCCAAGGCGGTGATCCGCGACGTCGGCCGCGTGCTGGATTTGCCGTTCAATTTCGTCGACGGCATCGCCAAGCTGATCCCCAACGAGCTTGGCATCACGCTTTCCGACGCGCTGGAGAAGGAGCCGCAACTCAAGGAGCGGCGCGAGAAAGAAGAAGAAGTCAACGAACTGCTGGAGCTGGCACTACGACTGGAAGGGCTGACACGCAACGTCGGGATGCACGCCGGGGGCGTGCTGATCTCGCCGGGACGCATTACCGACTTCACTCCCATGTACTGCCAGCAGGGCAGCGACAGCGTGGTGAGCCAGTACGACAAGGACGACGTGGAGGCGGTGGGCTTGGTCAAGTTCGACTTCCTCGGCCTGCGCACGCTGACCATACTGGCCATGGCGCTGGACAATACCAACGCCCAGCGTGCTGCCAAAGGCGAGCCGGCGCTGTCGTTCGAGACTTTGCCGCTGGACGACGCGCCGACTTTCGACCTGCTCAAGGCCGCCAACACCACCGCCGTGTTCCAGCTGGAATCGCGCGGCATGAAGGACATGCTGAAGCAGGCCAAGCCGGACTGCTTCGAGGACATCATTGCCCTGGTGGCGCTGTACCGCCCCGGCCCGATGGACCTGATCCCTGACTTCTGCCGCCGCAAGCACGGCCTGCAACGGGTGGAGTATCCGCACCCGGCGACTGCGCCCATCCTGAAAGAAACCTACGGCATCATGGTGTACCAGGAACAGGTGATGCAGATCGCGCAGGTGGTGGCGGGCTACAGCCTGGGCGGCGCCGACATGCTGCGCCGTGCCATGGGCAAGAAGAAAAAAGAAGAAATGGATGCGCAGCGTGCCGTGTTTGTCGAGGGCGCGCAGAAGAATGGCACTGCGGCGCACGACGCCGAGTTCCTGTTCGATCTGATGGAAAAGTTCGCCAGCTACGGCTTCAACAAGTCGCACGCGGCGGCCTATGCGCTGGTGGCCTACCACACGGCCTACCTGAAAAAGCATTACCCGGCGGCCTTCCTTGCCGCCACCATGTCGGCCGACATGAACAACACCGACAGCGTGCATATCTTCCATGACGACTGTCTGGCCAATGGCGTTGAAGTACTGCCGCCCGATATCAACCGCAGCGAATTCCGCTTCAAGCCGCTCAGCGACAAGCAGGTGCTGTATGGCTTGGGCGCCATCAAGGGCACCGGTTGGTCGGCCATCGAAGTAATTCTGGCCTCGCGCGAGCAGGATGGCCCGTTCAAGGATCTGTTCGATTTCTGTTTGAGGCTGGACCTGCGCAAGGTCAACCGCCGCGTGATCGAATCACTGATCCGCGCTGGTGCTTTCGATCAGCTGGAACCTAACCGTGCCGCCCTGCTGGCAGGCGTTGGTATGGCTATCGAAGCGGCGGAACAGAGTGGTGCGGCAGCGGGGCAGAACAGCCTGTTCAGCGATCAGCCTGACATCTCCAACCACAAGTTGCCACAGCTGCAGCCGTGGACGGAGCAGGAAAAATTGCAGCAGGAAAAAGCCGCGCTGGGTTTTTATTTCAGCGGCCATCCCTTTCTCGCTTACCGCAATGAACTGACCGCCTTTGTGCGTGGGGGACTGGCGACACTGACACCGCAGGAGCAGCCGCAATTGCTGGCTGGTGTGGTGGTGGCGATCCGTACTCGCATGACCAGCCGCGGCAAGATGGCCTTCGTCACGCTGGACGATGCCGGCGCACAGATCGAGGTGGCCATTGGTAACGAGCTGTTCATGGCCAATACCGCACTGCTTAAGGAAGACCAGCTGCTTTTCGTCGAAGGCCGGGTCAGTAATGACGACTTCAGCGGCGGCCTGCGCGTCAATGCGCGCCGATTGCTCGATCTTGCCACTGCGCGCGGCGCCTACGCCAGCCGGCTCAGGCTGTCCTGCAACGGACAGGCAGATGCTATCCGGCTACGTGAACTGCTGGCGCCATATTGCAAGACGGCGCGGCAAGAAGCAGACGGCCGCGGCTGTCCGATACAGATCGACTACCGCAATCAGAATGCGCGCGTGGAACTATCGCTCGGCGAGGGGTGGCGGGTAGAACTGCGCGACGAGTTGCTCCATGGCCTGCGCACCTGGCTTTCCGAAGAGAATGTGAAAATCCTGTATCATTGAGCCTGATTGGCGATAAGCGCCGCTGAAGAGATTTTTTATGAAAACCAGTTTCCTAGACTTCGAACAACCGATCGCCGAACTCGAGGCTAAAATCGAAGAACTTCGCTATGTGCAGGATGATTCCGCGCTGGACATTTCCGAGGAAATAGACCGTCTACAGCAGAAGAGCCAGACCCTGACCAAGGACATCTACGCCAAGCTGACTGCCTGGCAAGTGTCGCAGGTGTCGCGCCACCCGCAGCGCCCTTATACACTGGACTACATTCAGGGGCTATTTACCGAGTTTGAAGAATTGCACGGCGACCGCGCCTATTCGGATGACCCTGCTATCGTTGGCGGCCTCGCGCGCTTCGAAGGCCAGTCGGTGATGGTGATCGGCCACCAGAAAGGCCGCGACACCAAGGAAAAGATCCACCGCAACTTCGGCATGCCGCGTCCGGAAGGCTATCGCAAGGCGCTGCGCCTGTATCGCCTGGCGGAAAAATTCAACCTGCCGATTATTACCTTGATTGACACCCCTGGCGCCTATCCCGGCATCGGTGCCGAGGAGCGCGGTCAGTCCGAGGCCATTGCACGCAACCTGTACGTGATGGCCGAACTCAAGGTGCCCATTATTGGCGTCATTATCGGCGAAGGTGGCTCGGGGGGGGCCTTAGCGCTGGGTGTGGTCGACCACCTGATGATGCTGCAGTATGGCACCTATTCGGTGATCTCGCCGGAGGGCTGCGCCTCGATTTTGTGGAAAAGTGCCGACAAGGCGCCGGATGCCGCGGAGACCCTTGCCATTACCGCCAACCGTCTGAAGACCATGGGACTGGTTGATCGCATCGTTGCCGAACCCTTGGGCGGCGCGCATCGCGAGCCGGAACTGATGATGCAAAGCCTACGCCGCGCGTTAAAAGACGAGCTGCAAATCCTGCAGGCAAAATCCACCTCCAACCTGCTGGAAGCACGTCTTGACCGGCTCATGAGTTATGGCAAGTTCAAGGAAGCTGCGGTCCGCTGAACTGCCAGCCCGACTAGAAAGCTTCCTCAAACAGGCCGTCCGCCCCGGCCAGACCCTGTTGCTGGGGCTATCGGGCGGCCTTGATTCCCGTGTCCTGCTCGACCTGCTGCAACGCTTGCGGGCCACGGCGGGATTCCACCTGCAAGCCCTGCATGTCAACCACGGCATCAGTCCGAAAGCCGCCGAGTGGGAAGGCTTCTGTGCTGATCTGTGTGCTTCGTTGGCCATTCCATTCCAGACGGTGTGCGTCGACATCCCGCGTGACAGCGGCCTGGGGCTGGAGGCGACGGCGCGCGAGGCGCGCTATGCAGTGCTTCTGGCGCAGCCGGTAGATGCTGTGGTGCTGGCCCATCAGCGTGACGACCAGGCAGAGACTCTCCTGCTGCAACTATTACGCGGCGCCGGCCTCAAGGGACTGGCTGCCATGCCGGTCATACGCGCGAGCGCAAACGGGCAGCCGGTGTTGCTTCGCCCATTGCTGGATGTGCCGCGTGATGTTCTGGAGGACTATGCTCGCGGTCATCAACTGCGCTGGATCGAGGACGAAAGCAATCTCGATCTGACTTTCGACCGCAATTTCCTGCGCCATCACATTTTCCCTGAACTGGAACGGCGTTTTCCCGCCAGCCGCACTACACTGGCACGTTCTGCCAGTCATCTGGCCGAGGCTGATGCTTTGTTGCGGGAGGTTGCCGAGGCTGACGCAGGTCGCCTGGTACGGGATGGCCGGTTGGAGGTGGCGGGTTTGGCAGCCATGAGCGAAGCGCGGGCGAAGAACTTGCTGCGCTACTGGCTGGACAGTCATGGCGCTGCCACTTCCAGCCGACGCCTGCAGGAAATGTACCGCCAGTTGTAGCATGCGCGAGCCGAGGCGCAGATCAGCATTCATGTCGACGGTGGCACGCTGCATCGCTATCGTGGGCAAGCCTGCTACGAGCCGATGGACGGCGCAGTCACCTTACCGGAACTGTGCTGGCAGGGCGAGCCGGAAGGTGTTCTGC
>DAOMFG010000096.1:0-6406 GCA_035429685.1 Methylophilaceae bacterium
ATATTTTGGCGGCAGTGGCATCAATAGCCTTGAGGTTCGCTTCGACATCGATCAAAGGGTTGATTGTTTTGTCGATGGTCAGCTTGGCTTTGGCGAGATCGATCTGGTTTTCCGGCTGTTCCAGGATCGCCTGGATGGGCTTTAGGTCGGGGGAATGGCTTGCTGTGGCAGCAGCATTGGCAATGATAGGAAGAGCCAACAACGCCCCTATCACCCACCGGATTGCACTGTTCATGAAGTCAGCCAAGCACCTCTCCAGATAAACCACGAATCACGGGTTGATGGTATTGATACAAACGGGGCTTGTCAATCATGAAACACCTTTTTGCATCATAACTTCAACTGGTGCCGAAAAGAAGAAATCAATCATGAAAATCGGATACCCAAAATAATAACTTTCCATGAATGTGGATCGTTTACTTTCCGCCTTTAACTTGATGCGCCATTGTTGTTGACAGACGGCCGAAAATCCTTAAAATGGCGCCTTCTTCAACGCGGGAATAGCTCAGTTGGTAGAGCGCAACCTTGCCAAGGTTGAGGTCGCGAGTTCGAGACTCGTTTCCCGCTCCAAATTCTAAAAAAGGGAAAGCACCGGTAGTTGCTTTCCCTTTTTTGCTGAAACACTCGTTGCATACGGGTTTTTGGCGCGATAGCAAAATGGTTATGCAGCGGCCTGCAAAGCCGTTTACGCCGGTTCGATTCCGGCTCGCGCCTCCATAAATTTCCACCCGCTGCCCGGGTGGTGAAATTGGTAGACACAAGGGACTTAAAATCCCTCGGCCTTACGGCTGTACCGGTTCGATTCCGGTCCCGGGCACCATTACCCTGACTTATCAATCCACGTAGCGCGCCAGTTGCTTCATCACGCTGAGCACGTCGCCCAGTACCCACAGTTCCGTGATCTTGCCGTCGGCGAAAGTGAACACCGCCACGCCATCCCATCTGATCTTGCCGTTGGTCGCGGCGTAGCCGAACAGTTCGCCGCGGTGGATGCCGGAATACAGCATGCGGGCGTAGAGCTTGTCGCCTTCGGAGATCATGTCGATGATTTCGCAGCGGTAATTGCCAAGCGCGCCGCGCACGAAGTCCATGTACAGCGTGAAGCCCTTGTGCCCGCGGTGGGTTGGCCCCAGCGAGCCGCGCAGGATGAAGTCCTCGCAGATCAGGTCGGGAATGACGTCCTTGTCGGCGTTATTCCAGATCGCTTCGTAGAACTTGCGGACGATTTCCTTATGGTTGTGCATGATGGACAGTGATCTTTACACGCATGGACACTTTTTCCCACGAATTGCGGGGGGATGCAACAGGAAATTAAAACCTTTCGCCCTCGCGCAGATAGCGCCACTGCCCCGGCGGCAGGTCGGCCAGCTTGATTTGCCCGATGCGCACCCGTTTAAGTCCGACCACTTTCAGACCGACCAGTTCACACATGCGGCGGATCTGGCGCTTCTTGCCTTCGCGCAGCACGAAGCGCAACTGATCCTCGTTCTGCCAGCTGACCTTGGCCGGCTTGAGCGCCTGTCCGTCGAGGGAGAGGCCGTGGTTGAGCTGCCGCATGCCCTGTTCCGAAAGCTGGCCCTGCACCCGCACCAGGTATTCCTTCTCGATTTTCGAGTCTTCGCCGATCAGCAGCCTGGCGATGCGGCCGTCCTGCGTCAGCACCAGCAGGCCGGTGGAGTCGATATCCAGCCGTCCGGCCGGGGCGAGGCCCTTGAGGTGCGCGGGGGTGAAACGCAGCGGCACCTTGTCTTCGGCAAAGCGCGAGGCGGCATTGACCAGCGTCACCGCCGGCTGGTAGCCGTCCTCGGCTTGGCCGGAGACGTAACCCATCGGCTTGTGCAGCAGGATGGTGACGCGCGCCTGCTGTTGCACCTGTGCGCCTTTGGCCAGGGTGATTTTCTGGCCGGGGAAGATGCGGGTGCCGAGTTCGCTGATGCGTTCGCCATCGACGAACACCAGTCCCTGCTCGATATAGCTGTCCGCTTCGCGCCGCGAGCACAGTCCCTGCTCGGACATCAGTTTTGAAAGACGTATCTTTTCCGGTTCCATGCGCGGTATTCTAAAGAGACGCTGCATAAATGGCTACACGGGCGAATTGCTGCGTTGCGCGGTGCTCGCCCACTCGCCTATCTGCTCGATATGTCTCGTGTTCTGCGCGCCGTGCGCCTTGCACTTCATCCCGTTCGCTCATTTATTCAGCGTCCCCTAACGGGGTTTGGCCAGAAACCGGTCGAGTTGCGCGGCAAATGCCTGGCGGTCGCTCTGGTTGAAGCTGGATGGCCCGGAAATATCCACGCCGCTGCCGCGCAGTTCTTCCATGAAGTTGCGCATGGCGAGGCGCTCGCGCATGTTGTCGGGGGTATAAAACTCCCCACGCGGATTCAGCGCATGGGCCTGCTTGTCGATCACCTGTGCAGCCAGCGGAATGTCGGCAGTGATGACCAGGTCGCCGGGCTGTACTTCCTGCACGATGCGGCTGTCGGCTACGTCGAATCCGGCGGGCACCTGCAGTGCCCGGATGAAAGGCGAGGGTGGCACGCGCAGCAACTGGTTGGCGACCAGTGTGGTCATGATCCGCGTGCGTTGTGCGGCACGGAATAATATTTCTTTAATGACGCCGGGGCAGGCGTCGGCATCGACCCAGATTTTCATGGCCGGTTCTCCGCGCTTTCCAGCGCATCGAGGAATGCCTTGCCATATTTCGCCAGCTTGGCCTGGCCGACGCCGCTGACTTGTGCCAGTTCGTCCAGCGTTTGTGGCTTGCGGTTGAGGATTTCCAGCAGGGTGCTGTCGTGGAAGATGACGTAGGGCGGCACGCCCTGTTCCCGGGCGAGTTCCAGGCGCCTGGCCTTGAGCGCCTGCCACAAGGGGTCGTCGTGGACGCCGGCGAAGGCTTCCCTCGCGCGCGAGGCGCGTTCTGTCTTGCTGGCCTTGCGTCTGGCTGGTTCGGGGTCGCGCCGCAACCAGACCTGCTGCTCGCCCTTCAGCACCGGGCGGGCGGCTTCGGTGAGCTTCAGCCCGCCGTAGGCTTCCATGTCGGCTTGCAGCAGGCCACCGGCGACCAGTTGGCGGAACACGCTGCCCCATTGCGCCTGGTTGAGCGACTGGCCGATGCCGAAGGTGGTGAGGGCATGGTGGCGGAATTGTTCGACCTTGTCCGTGGCCTTGCCCAGCAGCACGTCGATCAGGTGAGCCACGCCAAATCTTTGCCCGGTGCGGTAGACGCAGGACAGTGCCATTTGCACGGCTTGTGTGGCATCCCAGCTATCCGCCGGCTCCAGGCAGTTGTCGCATTGGCCGCAGTTGCCGGGGTGCTCCTCGTCGAAGTAGCGCAGCAGGGCCTGGTGGCGGCAGGCGGTCGATTCGCAGAAACCGAGCAGGGCGTCCAGTTTCTGCCGTTCCACCCTTTTTCTTTCTTCCGGCGCGTCACCAGAATCCAGCATCTGCCGCATGCTGACTACGTCACCCAGGCCGTAGGCCATCCAGGCATTGGCCGGCAGGCCGTCGCGTCCGGCGCGGCCGGTTTCCTGGTAATAGCCTTCCATGCTCTTGGGCAGGTCGAGGTGGGCGACGAAGCGCACGTTGGGTTTGTCGATGCCCATGCCGAACGCGACTGTCGCCACCATGACCACGCCTTCCTCGCGCAGGAACCGTCGCTGGTTGGCGTTGCGTGTCGCGGTATCCAGCCCGGCGTGGTAGGGCAGGGCGTCGCGCCCCTGTTGCTTCAGCCAGGTGGCGGTTTCCTCGACTTTTTTGCGCGACAGGCAATAGACGATGCCGGCGTCGTCCGGGTGCTCGCTTTGCAGGAAGGCCAGCAACTGCTGTCTCGTATTCTGCTTTGGCGTGACGCGGTAGCGGATGTTGGGGCGGTCGAAGCTGGCGACGAACTGGCGCGCGCCGCCCAGAGAAAGGCGCTCGACGATCTCGCCGCGGGTCGGCACATCGGCGGTGGCGGTGAGGGCGATGCGCGGCACGCTGGGAAAGCGCTCGTGCAGCACCGTCAGCTGGCGGTATTCCGGGCGGAAATCGTGGCCCCATTGGGAAACGCAATGCGCCTCGTCGATGGCGAACAGGGCGATGCCTCCGCTAAGGCTCCCTCTCCCGCAAACGGGAGAGGGTTGGGGTGAGGGAGCGTTGTTAAGTTGTTCCAGCAATGCCAGAAAATTCGGCATCAGCAGGCGTTCCGGGGCAACGTAGAGCAGATCGAGTTCGCCACGCAGCAGTTGGCCGGTGACGTCGCGTGCCGTTTCGGCATCCAGGCTGGAATTGAGGAAGGCGGCGCGCACGCCCAACTGCTTCAGCGCATCCACCTGATCCTGCATCAGCGCGATCAGCGGCGACACCACGATGCCGGTGCCTGGCCGAAGCAGGGCGGGGATCTGGTAGCACAGCGACTTGCCGCCGCCGGTGGGCATCAACACCAGGGCGTCGCCGCCCGCGGCCACGTGCTCGACGATGCCCTGCTGTGCGCCGCGGAAGGCGGCATAGCCGAAAACGTCATGCAGCAGTTGCCGGGCGGCGCTCATGGGGTATTACTTGTGGCGCTGTCCCCGGTGCACAGGCTTGGGCGCAAAGATTGGCGTCTGCACCATGGCCTGATGCCGTGCGGCTTCGGACAGGTGTTGCTGTGGCTTGTTCTGTTCCGGCCTTGCCTTCTGCGATTGACGCGGCTGGTTCCGGCCTTGTCCGGAACGCGGTGTCTGTCCCTGGCCGTTGCGCGGCTGTCCGCCTTGCGAACGGCGCTGTTGGTGCTGGCGTGGCGGACGCGGGGCTTCCGGTTCTGGCCTGGCGGGTGGCACGAAGCCTTCGACCGTGACCCTGGGGATCTCGCGCTTGAGGAGTTTTTCGATGTCCTTGAGCAGCTTGCCTTCTTCGTGATCCACCAGCGACACCGCGGCGCCGGTGCTGCCGGCGCGGCCGGTGCGGCCGATGCGGTGCACGTAGTCCTCCGGCACGTTGGGCAGCTCGAAATTGACCACCTGCGGCAGCTGGTCGATGTCGAGTCCGCGCGCGGCGATGTCGGTAGCGACCAGTACCGGGATGCTGCCGGCCTTGAAGTCGGCCAGCGCCTTGGTGCGCGCCGACTGGCTCTTGTTGCCGTGGATGGCGGCGGCGGGGATGCCGTCCTTGACCAGCTTTTCGGCCAGGCGGTTGGCGCCGTGCTTGGTGCGGGTGAAGACCAGTACCTGTTTCCAGTCGTGGTGCTTGATGAGGTGGCTCATCAGGTCGCGCTTGTGGCTCTGCTGCACCAGGTGCACGGTCTGCTCGACCAGCTCGGAGGCGGTGTTGCGGCGCGCCACTTCGACAAAGCCGGGGTTGTGCAGCAAGCCGTCGGCCAGCGCCTTGATCTCGTCGGAGAAGGTGGCGGAGAACAGCAGGTTCTGCCGCTGCTTCGGCAGCAATACCAGAATCTTCTTGATATCGCGGATGAAACCCATGTCCAGCATGCGGTCGGCTTCGTCGAGCACCAGGATTTCGATGCCGGACAGGTCCAGCGTCTTCTGCCCGACGTGGTCGAGCAGGCGGCCGGGGGTGGCGACCAGAATATCCAGCGGACGGCGCAGGCGGTCGATCTGCGGGTTGATGCCAACGCCGCCGAACATCACCATGGAGCTGTGCTTGAGGTATTTTCCGTAGGTTTTGACCGACTCCTCGACCTGCGCGGCGAGTTCGCGCGTCGGTACGAGGACGAGGCAGCGTGGGCGGCCAGGTTTCAGGGTAACGGGTTTCTCGCTCAGCAACTGCAGGATCGGCAGGGTGAAGCCGGCGGTCTTGCCGGTGCCGGTCTGCGCGCCGGCCAGCAGGTCGCCGCCTTGCAGTACCAGCGGGATGGCCTTGGCCTGGATCGGGGTGGGGGTGGTGTAGCCGACATCGGCGATGGCGCGCAACAAGGGTTGTGCCAGACCGAGGTCGGCAAAGACTGTTTCTTGTGACAAGTGTAATGCTCCTGCGACGGCCTGCCGTTCACGCTGAACAGCACCAATCGAGGCAGACGAATTAAGAGGTCGAAAGACCAGGTGAGAAAAATGACCGGTACGCTGATTGGTGGGCGTACGGAAGCGGCGAATTATACGCAGTCGGCAAATAAAAGCCAGCGCGTTGTTGCGGGGCGTCCCGGATCGTTGTTAGCTTGACCGCTGGGATGGAAGAATTGATACTCCCAGATGGTTGAAATGCATGCTTTTCAAATAGCCGCCTGACCTTAACGCATCAATGGAGAAAAACAATGAGTGCCCAACAAGATATTTCCCAGGAGAAACTGACACCACGCAACTTGCTGGATGTGCTCATTCGCGCCGGCATGGTTGCCGTGCTGGTAGTGTTGTGCTTTCAGATATTCGCGCCGTTTCTTAACATGATGCTGTGGGCGTTGATTCTGGCGGTGGCGCTTTACCCATTGCATCGG
>DAOMFG010000097.1:0-6382 GCA_035429685.1 Methylophilaceae bacterium
TAGAGGTCTAGATAGAACTGGCCGACCAAGCGGCCGTCGCGGTCGGTGATTTCGTAAAAGCTGACATCCTGGTGCCACACCGGCACCTGGGTTTTCTTGACCTGCACGCCGAAGATGGTTTCAGTGACCTTGAACAGGCCATGCAACACTTGCAATTCCGGAAAGTACTGCTTCACCTCCTGGTCGGAGAAGGCGTATTTCTCTTCACGCAGCTTTTCCGAGGCATAGGCAATGTCCCAGGCTTCCAGCTGAGCCAGCCCCAATTGGTCGGCAGCATGAGCGCGCAACTCCAGCATGTCCTTTTCCGCGAATGGTTTGCCACGCAGGCCTAGCGTACGCAGAAAATCCATCACCTCGGCCGAGGCTTGCGCCATCTTGGTGGCCAGCGAGAGTTGCGCGTAGTCGTCGAAGCCCAGAAGCTGCGCTGCTTCCAGGCGAAGTTTGAGGATTTGCGTAATCAGCGCGGTATTATCCCATTCCTGCTTGCCGAATTCCGAGGCGCGCGTGGCGTAAGCGTGGTACAGCTTTTCGCGCAGCGCTCGGTTGTCAGCGTATTGCAGCACCGGCATGTAGGAAGGAAAATGCAGGGTGAATTTCCAGCCCGGCTTGCTGTCAGCCTCGGCCGCTTCGCGCGCGGCCTGCAGAGCATCGGCCGGGATACCCGCCAGCTCGGCCGCATTCTCTACCAATAGTGAAAAGTCATTGGTGGTATCCAGCAGGTTTTCCTCGAACTTGGCAGACAAGGTGGAAAGCTCCTCCTGGATTGCCTTGAAGCGCGCTTTCTGGTCTTCCGGCAATTCGGCGCCGCCCAGACGGAAATCGCGCAGCTCGTTTTCCACGATCTTGCGCTGCGCCGGGCTGAGCTGCTCGAACCCTGCATCGGCACGCAGGGCACGGAACCGGGCGTACAGCCCATCGTGCTGAGAAAGATCGGCATAAAACGCGGTCAGCTTGGGCAGATTGGCGTTGTAAGCCTCGCGCAGCTCCGGGCTGTTGACCACGGAATTCATGTGCGACACCTGCGACCAGGCACGAGAGATACGCTCCTCCATGTCCTCCAGCGGGCGGGCGAAGTTGTCCCAGCTCGGCGCTTCGCTGGCGGCGACCAGCTGTTCCACCAAGGCGCGTCCTTCGGTCAGCAGCTGCTCGATGGCGGGGGTGACGTGTTCGGGTTTGACCTGGTCGAAATGCGGCAGGCCGGAGAAATGCAGCAATGGGTTTTGCATGAAACTTAAAATCCTTAATTGATGAGCCGCAGCGTCAACGGGTAGCGGTAATACTCACCCTTGCTGGCCCTGACCGCTGCGATGATGCACAGAATGATATTGGCGACATAAATCACCGGCCACAGCAGGATGCCAACCAGCACCAGAATCAGCAGCCCGGCTATCAGGTAGCCGATCAGCACCGTGATCTGGAAGTTGAGCGCTTCGCGTGCCTGTTCGCCGATAAAGGCATTGTCGTCCTTTTTCAGCAGCCAGACGATCAGGCCGGGGAAAATGCTGAAAAAAATACCCCCCAGGTGGGTCAATACAGCAATGTTCTTGTCATCCGCGCTGGTGTCCGTCATGGAAATCTCCTGAAGAGTAAGTCATACTCAATAAAACGTAGTTTACATGGGAATAAAGCGGAATTCGGCGCAAAAATCGCTAAAATCCGTTAATATCCAACCAATTTTCGATATTCTGGAACGCACACATGCAACCACGCACCCTGATGTTTTTTCTGGCCAGCTTGCTCATCAGTAGCTGCAGTGGCCCATATGTAATGGAAGAAGTTAATGTTCAGGACGGCGTAGTCGTTGGCGAAAAGGAGGTTGATGTTGGCGCCAATGGACAAATCACCGGGGAGAGCGAAGAAGGCTACGTTCCGAATGATCGCTATCTGGACGACTATCAGGATGGCGGTCAAAATCTGGGGCCGAATGCACCCGGCTATGTTCCATGAGAAATCTGCCAGTCCGACTGTCCTGAATAACTGCGATTTCCTGCCTTTTGTTGCTACTCCACCGTGACTGACTTGGCCAGGTTTCTCGGCTTGTCAACGTCCGTCCCCTTGAGCAGGGCGGTATGGTAGGCCAGCAGTTGCACCGGGATGGCGTGTACCACAGGTGACAGCACACCAACGTGGCGCGGTGCGCGGATGACGTGGATGCCCTGCTGCTCGCCGAAATTGCTATAAAGGTCGGCAAAAACGAACAGTTCGCCGCCACGGGCGCTGACTTCCTGCATGTTGGATTTGACTTTTTCCAGCAGGGCATCGTTGGGCGCAATGACCACCACCGGCATTTCATTATCCACCAGCGCCAGAGGGCCGTGCTTTAGCTCGCCTGCAGGGTAGGCCTCTGCATGGATGTAGGAAATTTCCTTGAGTTTGAGGGCGCCTTCCAAGGCGATCGGGTAGTGCACGCCGCGACCGAGGAACAGCGCATGGTGCTTGCCGGCGAAAACCTTGGCCCACTCACGGATTTGCGGTTCCAGATTCAGCGCGTACTGTACGTTGCCTGGCAGATGCCGCAGGTCTTCCAGAAATTGTTCTTCCTGTTCTGGAGTGATCCGACCACGCAGCTTCGCGAGCGTGATGCAAAGGGTGAACAAAGCCACCAGTTGTGTCGTGAAGGCTTTGGTGGATGCCACGCCGATCTCGGCACCGGCTCGGGTGTAAAACACCATGCTGCTAGCGCGTGGTATCGCGCTTTCTTGCACGTTGCAAATGGATAGCGTCTGATGTTGACCAAGCTCAATCGCGTATTTCAGGGCTTCCATGGTGTCCAGCGTTTCGCCTGACTGCGAGAGCGTCACGATAAGGTGTCTAGGGTTGGCTATGGCCTTTCTGTAGCGATACTCGCTGGCAATTTCAACGCTGGTCTGTATCCCTGCAATGGCTTCAAGCCAGTAGGCTGCCACCAAGCCTGCATAGTAGCTGGTGCCACAGGCAAGAATCTTTACGCCCTCAATGCTGCCCAGTCTTTGTTCGGCATCATCACCGAACAGCGTTGGAGAGAAACGATCTTCGAGGATCTTGTCGATGGTGTCTGATATGGCTTTGGGTTGTTCGTGGATTTCCTTTTGGATGAAGTGGGCGTAAGGACCAAGTTCCATTGAAGCGAGCGATACGTCGCTGACACGCACGCGGCGCTGCACCGGGTTACCGGTTTGATCGAACACGTTCACGGCATCGCTGCTTAGGTCGGCAACATCGCCATCTTCCAGGTAAATCACGCGGCGCGTCACCGATAGCACGGCGGAAACATCGGAGGCGATGAAATTCTCGCTTTCGCCCAGTCCGATCAACAGCGGACAGCCCATGCGCGCGCATACCAGGTGGTGGGGTTCCAACAGCGATATCACGCCAATCGCATAAGCACCGACCAGTTCCCGCACCGCATGCTGGGTAGCATCAAGCAGGTTATTGCCCTGCCTGGTGTAATAATGGATCAGATGCGCGATGACTTCCGTGTCGGTCTGCGAGTCAAATACATAGCCCAAGGCTCTCAGGCGGTTACGCTGCTCGTCGTGGTTTTCGATGATGCCGTTGTGCACCACCGCGATTTCGCCGCAGGACACATGCGGATGCGCATTGGCTTCTGTAACGCCGCCATGGGTGGCCCAGCGCGTATGGCCGATGCCGAGCCGGCCATCAAGTTTCTCTGCCTGTGCTTTCTGTTGCATCCCGGCCACGCGGCCGATCGCACGCACGCGCCTGATTTCACCGCCGTCCAGCACCGCGATGCCGGCCGAGTCATAGCCACGATACTCCAGCCGGCTCAGGCCTTCGATCAGGATGGGGACGACATTTCTTTGGGCAACTGCGCCAACGATTCCACACATTTGGTTTACTTTGCTTTCTTTTGCGGTCGTCGCCAGCCCGCGACCGTGATCTTTTTGGAGCGCGACAGGGTGAGGGTATCTGCCGGGGCGTCACGGGTGATCGTAGAGCCAGCGCCAATGGTGGCACCAGCTTCGACAGTGACCGGCGCCACCAACTGGGTATCCGAACCAATGAAGGCGCAGTCTCCGATAACGGTACGGTATTTGTTGACCCCGTCATAATTGCAGGTGATGGTGCCAGCACCGATATTGACCTGTTTGCCCACCGTGCTGTCGCCAACATAACTCAGGTGGTTGATCTTGCTACCTTGGCCGACTTGACTGTTCTTGATTTCGACGAAGTTGCCGATATGGGTATCCGCCATCAGTTCTGTTCCAGGCCGCAGGCGGGCATAAGGGCCGATGCGACTGTTTTCGCCGACCTGGGCGCTGTCGATGTGGCTGTAGGCGGCAATGACGCTGCCCGTGGCCAGTACGGCATCCTTGATCACGCAGTAGGGGCCTATACTGACGTTGTCGCCGAGTTGCACCTTGCCTTCGAACACGCAGCCAACGTCAATTTCCACATCGTGCCCGGTAGTCAGCTCACCACGCACATCCAGCCGTTCCGGGTCGCGCAGCGTCACCCCTGCTTGCATCAAGCGTCTGGCGTGGCTGCGCTGGTAAACTCGCTCTACTGCCGCCAAGTCAAGCTTGGAATTGATCACGGCAACTTCCCATTCGTCTTCTGCCAGTTCGCTCTGCACCTTTACACCCTGTTGTACCGCCATGCCGACGATATCGGTCAAATAAAATTCACCTTGGGCATTGCGGTTATCCAGCCGGCCCAGCCAGTCCTTGAGCAACTGGATTGGCATGGCCATGATGCCGCTGTTCACCTCGCGCACCGCGCGCTGTTCCGGTGTGGCGTCCTTTTCTTCCACGATGGCCTGGACATGGCCATCAAATCCACGCAGGATGCGGCCATAACCGGTCGGATCCGGCTTTTCAACGGTTAGCAGCGCCAACCCCTGTTCCGCCTTCCTTAGCAAGCTGCGACAGGTGTCCGCCGTGATGAGTGGCACGTCACCCAGCAGAATCAGACACACGCCATCTGCCGACAGGTGCGGCATGGCCTGCTGCACGGCATGCCCGGTACCAAGTTGTTCAGCCTGGCTGACCCAGGTAATGTTGTCCTGCGGAATCGCCTGGCGCACGGTTTCGCCACCATAGCCATAGACGACCATGATATTGTCCGCCAGCAACTGTTCGGCACAAGCGATGACGTGCGAGAGGAGGGAGCTTCCAGCCACCTGGTGCAGCACCTTGGGCAGGCTGGAAACCATGCGCGTTCCCTTGCCTGCGGCGAGGATCACAACATTGAGTTTGCTGGTTTGCATGGGCGGAAGTATAAAACAAAAGGCGGCCCAAAAGCCGCCTTGGTTAAACGGGTCGATGGCACAAAGTTAGTGCTGTCCGCCGCCCTTGCGCAGTTTTTGAATGGCGCGCAATTGCGCCGTGGCTTCGATCAGCTCGGCCTGAGCCTTGGCGTAATCGATCTGGGCGCCCTTGACGCGCATGGCTTCCTCCGCCTTGCGCTTGGAGTCCAGCGCCATCGCCTCATCCAGATCGTGCCCACGAATGGCGGTATCCGCCAGCACCGTGATAACGCCGGGCTGAACTTCCAGCAGGCCGCCGGAAACGTAAATCACCGTTTCCTCCTCGACGTCCGGTTGCTTCACCCGTACTGCACCTGGCTTGATCCTGGTGATCAGCGGTGCGTGAAACGGGTAAATGCCGACTTCGCCCATCACCGCCGGGGCAATGACAAACTCCGCCAAGCCCGAGAAGATCGACTCTTCAACACTTACCACGTCTAAATGGATGGTCATTGCCATAATGGTTTTTCGCCTTCAAGTTATTACAGCGTCTTGGCTTTTTCCACGGCCTCTTCAATGCTGCCGACCATGTAGAACGCCTGCTCCGGCAGGTGGTCGTAATCACCGTTGACGATTGCCTTGAAGCCTGCAATGGTGTCCTTCAGCGTCACGTACTTGCCTGGCGAACCGGTAAACACTTCCGCCACGTGGAACGGCTGCGAAAGGAAACGCTGGATCTTGCGTGCTCGCGCCACGGCCAGCTTGTCTTCCGGCGACAGTTCGTCCATGCCCAGAATGGCGATAATGTCGCGCAGCTCCTTGTAGCGTTGCAGGGTTTGCTGCACGCTACGGGCAACGTTGTAATGCTCTTCACCCACCACCAACGGATCGAGCTGGCGCGAGGTCGAGTCAAGCGGATCCACAGCAGGGTAAATACCCAGCGCGGCGATGTCACGCGACAGCACCACGGTCGAATCCAAATGCTGGAAGGTGGTAGCCGGAGACGGGTCGGTCAAGTCATCCGCCGGCACATATACGGCCTGAATGGAGGTAATGGAACCAACCTTGGTAGAAGTAATGCGTTCCTGCAGCTTGCCCATTTCGTCGGCCAGCGTCGGCTGGTAACCCACGGCGGAAGGCATACGGCCCAGCAGCGCGGACACTTCGGTACCGGCCAGAGTGTAACGGTAGATG
>DAOMFG010000098.1:0-6355 GCA_035429685.1 Methylophilaceae bacterium
CAGCGCGCCGGTGGCAAGAAATAGCAGGCATGTGATCCAAAGGCGATGCATGACGGTTTTCCTCGGTTGGGTACAGTCGGATAACGCACCAGTTCGGGAACGGTTACAAGCTGGTAGTCACTTCAGTCCGGACGAGATGCTCGCGCTGCAACAGTTTAAACTACCAGCGTCTGCGCCTCGCCCTCGGCGCGTTTGCGAATGCTGCCGATGCGATACACCGTTTCGCCCTCGGCTTGCAGCAGGTTTTGTGCGCGCTCGGCATCCGCGGCAGCCACGATCACCACCATGCCGATGCCGCAGTTGAAGGTGCGGTGCATCTCGTCGTGCGTGACGTTGCCCTGCGCCTGCAGCCACTGGAACAGCGGCGGCAGGGTCCAGGCGCTTTGCTGGATTTCGGCGGTCAAATGTTCCGGTAGCACGCGCGGCACGTTGCCGCTCAGCCCGCCGCCGGTGATGTGCGCCATGCCCTTGACCGGCAGCGCCTCCAGCAGCTTGAGCAGCGGTTTGACGTAGATGCGCGTCGGCGCCATCACCACGTCGCGGAAGGGCTGGCCGTGGAAGTCGCTATCCAGGTCGATGCCGGACCGGTCGATCAGCTTGCGTACCAGCGAATAGCCGTTGGAATGCGCACCGCTGGAGGCCAGCCCCAGCACCACGTCGCCTTCCTGAATAGTTGAGCCGTCGATGATGGCATCCTTTTCCACACAGCCCACCGCGAAGCCCGCCAGGTCGTATTCTCCCGCCGGGTACATGCCCGGCATTTCGGCCGTCTCGCCGCCCACCAGCGCGCAGCCGGCCTGTTCGCAGCCCTGTGCGATGCCCTTGATGACCTGCGCGGCAGTGCCGACTTCCAGCTTGCCACAGGCGAAGTAGTCAAGGAAGAACAGCGGTTCTGCACCCTGCACCAGGATGTCGTTGACGCTCATCGCCACCAAGTCGATGCCGACGGTGTCGTGCCTGTTGAGCTGGAAGGCGAGCTTGAGCTTGGTACCTACGCCGTCGGTGCCGGACACCAGCACCGGGTTCTTGAACTTCTTCGGTACTTCAAACAAGGAGCCGAAGCCGCCGATGCCGGCCAGCACTTCCGGGCGCATGGTGCGCTTGGCGAAAGGCTTGATGTCCTCTACCAGTGCATCCCCGGCGTCGATGTCGACCCCGGCGTCGCGGTAGCTGATGGAAGTCTTGGTGGGTTCGGACGGGTTCAAGTTGAGTTCTCGCTTTGCTAAGGATAGAGTACGTGGCTGATTTTTACCCGAAACGGCCCAGAAACGAGAAAACGCGGCCAGCCCAAAACCGAATGAAACAACTGCTGCTGGATATACAACCCGCCCCCGCGCCGACGCTGGACAACTTCGTCCCCGGCCGCAACGCCGAGGCTCTGCACAGCCTGCAACAGGCAGCAACCGGCCTTGGCGAGGTGCGATTTATTTTCTTCTGGGGCGCCGGTGGCAGCGGCAAGAGCCATCTGCTGGCGGCTGCCGCCGAACTGGCGCGGCGGCATGGGGTTGACCTGGTGGCGGCGGACGACGTGCAAAAGCTTTCCGGAGAGGCCCAGATCACGCTGTTCAACACCTGCAACCGCCTGCGGGAAAACGGTGGCGTTCTCGTCGCCAGCGGGGATGCCGCGCCCATGCAGATGGGGTTGCGCGATGACCTGGCGACCCGGCTTTCATGGGGGCTGGTGTACCAGCTGCATCCGTTGTCGGACGAGGAAAAGGCTAGGGCCCTCAAGACCCACGCCGCCGCGCGCGGCATGAAGCTGCCGGACGAGGTGGTGGACTACTGCCTGTGCCACCTGCAACGCGACCTGCGCTCGCTGATGACCACGCTGGACGCACTGGACCAATGGTCGCTGACCGCCAAGCGGCCGGTGACGCTGCCGCTGCTGAGGCAGTTGCTGCAGCTGCCGCTGGAGCATTGAGCCAGCAGGTCGGCGGCAGCTTCAATCAGGTGACGGCGAGCGCTTGTTCCAAATCCGCGCGCAGGTCGTCGATGTGCTCAATGCCTACGCATAGACGCACGGTTTCTTCGGAAACGCCGGTATTTTCCAGTTCCTTTGCCGAAAGTTGGCGGTGCGTGGTAGAAGCCGGATGTGTGGCAAGTGAACGTACATCCCCGATGTTGACCAGCCGCGTGAACAACTTCAATGCATCGAGGAAACGCTCGCCCCCAGCCCGGCCCCCATGAACGCCAAAGGTTAACAGCCCGGAAGCCCGGCCCCCCATCAGTTTTTTTACCAATGCGTTGTCGGGGTGATTGGAAAGTGCAGCGTAGTTTACCCACTTTACTTTGGGGTGTTTTTGCAGGTAATTCGCTACTGCTAGCGCGTTATCGCAGATGCGGTCCATGCGTAAAGGAAGGGTTTCAATGCCTTGAAGTATGAGAAATGCGTTGAAAGGGGAGATTGCCGCGCCCATGTTGCGGAGCGGAACTACCCGAGCTCTTGCTATGTAGGCTGCGGGCCCCATTGTTTCAGTGTAGACCACGCCATGGTAGCTAACGTCTGGCTCGTTCAGGCGCTTGAATCGCGCTTTGTGTTCAGCCCAGGGGAATTTCCCGGAATCCACGATAGCTCCGCCAAGGCTATTGCCATGGCCGCCAAGGTACTTGGTCAGCGAATGTACTACGATATCAGCACCATGCTCAAACGGGCGGCACAGGTAAGGACTGGGCACGGTGTTGTCTACAATAAGCGGTACGCCGTGACGGTGTGCAATTTCGGCAAGCGCGGTAATGTCTGTGATGTTGCCGCGAGGATTGCCCAACGATTCGGCGAAGATGGCCTTGGTCTTGCCGTCTATCAGGGCTTCGAAACTTTTTGGGACATCCGAATTGGCAAAGCGTGTTTCGATCCCGTACTGAGGTAGCGTGTGTGCAAACAGGTTGTAGGTGCCGCCGTACAAGGCCGTGGAAGAAACGATGTTGTCGCCTGCTTCCGCAATGGTCTGGATGGCGTAGGTGATGGCCGCCTGTCCCGAGGCCAGCGCGAGCGCGGCAATGCCGCCTTCCAGGGCTGCCACTCGTTCCTCCAGCACGGATTGTGTCGGGTTCATGATGCGGGTGTAAATGTTGCCGGGCACTTTGAGGTCGAACAGGTCAGCCCCGTGCTGGGCATTGTCAAAGGCATATGCGACTGTCTGGTAAATTGGGGGCACCACCGCTTTGGTCGTTGGATCTGGGCTGTAGCCGGCATGGACAGAACGGGTTTCAAACTTCCAGTTTTCAGACATTTGGATGGCTCCTTTGGCTATGGTGGATGTTGCGGGCTAGCTGCGTAAATTCTAGCAAAGCTAGCAGGCTGAGTGTCACTGGAACAAGCGCTACTACACCAGCATTTCCTCTAATTTAGCTCCTTGTCATCGTCCCCCAAGAATCCTCCGCTCTGGTGCACCCACAGCTTCGCATAGAGGCCACCGCGTTCGAGCAGGGTTTCGTGGTCGCCTTCCTCGATGATGCGACCCTGATCCAGCACGACCAGACGGTCCATGGCGGCGATGGTGGAGAGACGGTGCGCGATGGCAACCACGGTCTTGCCTTCCATCAGGCGGTACAAACTGCCTTGTATCGCGGCTTCGACCTCGGAGTCGAGCGCGCTGGTGGCCTCGTCCAGCAGCAGGATGGGCGCATCCTTCAGCATCACCCGCGCAATGGCGATGCGTTGGCGCTGGCCGCCGGAAAGCTTGACGCCGCGCTCGCCGACGTGGGCGTCGTAGCCGTTGCGGCCCTTGGGGTCGCGCAGGCCGAGGATGAAGTCGTGCGCCTCGGCGCGCCGGGCGGCCGAAACCATGTCTTCCTCGATGGCGTCGGGGCGGCCGTAAAGGATGTTCTCGCGCACCGAGCGGTGCAGTAGCGAGGTGTCCTGCGTCACCATGCCGATGTTTTCGCGCAGGCTGTTCTGCATGACGTCAGCGATGTCCTGCCCGTCGATGAAAATATGGCCGGCCTCCACGTCGTAAAAGCGCAGCAGCAGGTTGACGATAGTGGATTTGCCGGCACCGGAGCGGCCGACCAGGCCGACCTTCTCGCCCGGCCAGATGTGCAGCGCGAAGTTGTCCAACACCTGTTGCTGGCCGCCGTAGGCGAAATTGACTGCCTCGAAGCGGATGTCGCCCTGCCGCACCACCAGCGGTCTGGCAGCGGCGCGGTCGGTCACCAATTGCACGGTGGAGAGCGTGTTGATGCCGTCCTGCACGGTGCCGACGTGCTCGAACAGCGAGGTCATTTCCCACATGATCCAGTGCGACATGCCGTGCAGGCGCAGCACCATGGCGGTCACCGCCGCCACCGCGCCCACGCCTACGGTGCCGAGGCTCCACAGCCGCAACGCGATGCCGGCGCTGGCGATGATGAGCAGCATAATGAGCACGTGGTTGAGGATTTCCACGCTGCTCACCAGCCGCATCTGCCGGTGTACGGTGCCGATGAACTCCTGCATCGCGGATTTTGCATAGCCGGCTTCGCGCCCGGCATGGGAGAACAGCTTGACGGTGGCGATGTTGGTATAGGCATCGGCGATGCGCCCGGTCATGCTGGCACGTGCGTCTGCCTGCGCCTGCGACACCTTGCCGAGGCGCGGCACGAAAACCCACTGCATGCCTACGTACAGCACCAGCCAGCCGAAGAAGGGCAGCATCAGCCAGGGGTCAAAACTGTCTACGATGGCGAGCAGGGTGACGAAGTAGATCACCACGAATACCAGGATGTCGGTGAGGATGAACCACATGTCGCGCACCGCCAGCGCAGTCTGCATCACTTTCGATGCGATGCGGCCGGCGAACTCGTCCTGGTAGAACGTCATGCTCTGGTTCAGCATGAGCCGGTGGAAATTCCAGCGCAGCCGCATGGGAAAGTTGCCGGCCAGCGTCTGATGCTTGATGATGGTTTGCAGTACGACCAGTACGATGCTGCCGAGCAGGATGGCCACCAGCAACAGCAGCTTGCCGCGCTCCTGCGTCCATAGCAAGGCCGGCGTCACGTGGCTCAGCCAGTCCACTACGCGGCCCAGGATGCCGAACAGCAGCGCCTCGAAGGCGCCGATAGACGCGGTCAGCAGCGTCATCGCCAGCATGTAGCCGCGCATGCCCTCGGTGCACGACCAGGCAAACGCCCAGAAGCCTTTCGACGGCGGTGCGACCACAGTCTCCGGGAACGGGTTGACCAGCTTTTCGAACCAGCGGTACATCGGTTTTCCGGGTTGAATCAGAAAGGGTTAGTGCGCCTAATCTATATCGGCAGACTCACACTAGGTCAATGAGAGCTCATCGGTCCGGCGCACCGGACTTACTGCCTTATTCACTGCACTAACCCCCGATATTCTACCCGTCAACCGGGCCGAATAAGGCTTTCTTGCCGGGAAGGCTGCTTCAGAACGGCAGCATCGCCCTGACTCGGCGGGCAATTTGCCCCAGTTTGCTGCCGTCCAGGTGGTAGTGCTTGTGCAGCGGCTGGCGCACTTCCCAGTTGCATTTGAGGCCGGCGGGAAAGGTTACCAGGTCGCCCTTGCCGAATTTCACCGGCGCGCCGTTTTCGGGCGTGATCACGCATTCGCCTTCCAGTATCCAGGCGATTTCCTGCTCATGGAAAACCCACGGGAATACGGAAACTTCCTTCGACCAGGTCGGCCACTGGAAAACGTCCAGTGCATCCAGGCGGGTTTTGTTCGGTTTGTGTTCGATGATGATGTCGCTCATGGTGTTGTCCTCGGATGGTCATTGGGATGGGGCGCGATGTTACCAGCACGGGCGGGTTTGTCCTAACAGCGTGGCGTGAAGGGATGCGATAATCACTGCTTTTCGGCTTTGATGCGGCCTGATCCCGCAATCTGACATTGCTCATGACAATCCTGCTTCCCGCTTACCTCAACCCCGCATTCCTGCGACTGCTGACCTTCCGCGTCCTGATCGTGCTGGCCTACCAGATCACGGCAGTGGTGGTCGGCTGGCACATTTACGAGCTGACGCACAGCACGTTGGCGCTAGGCCTGGTCGGGCTGGCCGAGGTGATTCCCTATTTCAGCTTTGCCCTGTTTGCCGGCTATGCGGTGGATCATTATTCGCGTCGCTTGTTCGGTGTGCTGGCGGCGGTGATGCTGTTTTTCAACGCGCTGACGCTGACGGCGGTTGCCGCTGGCTGGCTGGTTGGTGATGCCGCGCTGTGGATTTATGCGTCCATTGCCTTCACCGGCGTGGCGCGCGCCTTCATCGGCCCATCCTATAACTCGATGTTCGCGCTGGTCCTGCCGCGCGAACATTACGCGCGCGCCGCCGGCATCGGCAGTTCCGCTTTCCAGTTCGGGCTGGTGGCCGGCCCCGCGCTGGGAGGCGTTCTGGTCGGCTGGGCCAGCACCAAGATGGCC
>DAOMFG010000099.1:0-6299 GCA_035429685.1 Methylophilaceae bacterium
CGGGCACTCCTGCCATCATCCTTGAGAATTTCGCAGATCACCGCTGCCGCCGCCAGTCCTGCCAGCGTGGCCAAGCCGCAACCAGCCTCGGTGTGCCCTGCGCGCACCAGTACGCCACCATTCTGCGCCATTAGCGGGAAAACATGGCCAGGACTGACGATATCAGCTGCCCTGGCATCCCGGGCAACGGCGGCCTGGATAGTGAGCGCGCGGTCGGCGGCCGAAATGCCGGTAGTCACGCCCTGAGCCGCCTCGATGGAAACGGTGAAGTTGGTACCCATGCGAGCACCATTGTCGCGCACCATCAAAGGCAGGTTGAGCTGTCGGCAGCGCGGCTCGGTCAGGGTCAAGCAGATCAGGCCGCGGCCATGGCGCGCCATAAAATTGATATGTTCCGGCGTGACGAACTGTGCCGCCAGCACCAGGTCACCCTCGTTTTCGCGATCTTCCTCATCTACCAGCACCACCATGCGGCCGTGGCGAATTTCATCGATGATTTCGGTGACGGCTGAAATCATGCCGGCTCGCCTTCGTTGGCCCACTGCGTCATACGCTCTACGTAGCGGGCGATCGGATCAACCTCAAGGTTGACACGGCTGCCAACACCCAGATGGCGCAAGGTAGTCATCTCCAGCGTATGCGGGATCAGATTGATGCTGAAAGCATCGTGTTCCACCGTATTCACCGTGAGGCTCACACCATCGACTGCGATGGAACCTTTGACCGCGATATAACGCAAGAGTGCGTGCGGCGCGCGGATGCAAAGCAGCATGCAGTCGCTCACCGGGTCGAAACGCACCACCTGACCGACACCATCGACATGGCCACTGACCAGATGACCACCCAACCGGTCGGCCAGGCGCAGCGCTTTTTCCAGATTGACCGGTTTAGTGGTATCCAGTCCGACGGTGCAAGACAGGGTTTCTCTGGAGACATGCACCTGGAAGGATTTTTCGTCGCAAGTGATCACCGTCAGGCAAACGCCACTTGTCGCAATGGAATCGCCGACGCAGACATCGCCCATGTCAAGGGCGCCGCTGGCAATGGATAAACGCACATCATTGCCCGCAGGTTCGATGTGCTCAATTTGGCCGACGGCCTGAATGATTCCGGTAAACATGGCGCGATTTTAGCAGATTGGCGCACGGCTTATTGGCCGCAATGATCGCTTCAAAATGGCGTGCAGTTAGCATTCAGACTAAAATAGCACCCATGCTCAATTTCTTCAAAAAAGACCCGCAACCCGCCACTGCACCGGAACCCACGTCCCCTTCCTGGGGGGAACGGCTCAAACAAGGATTGGCACGCACCAGGGACAACCTTGGCAACTCGTTGGGCACCCTGTTCGGTGGTGGCAAGATCGACGAGGCGGTGTACGAGGAGCTGGAAACCATACTGCTTACTGCCGATGTCGGGGTTGGTGCCACCCAAGCGCTGCTGGAAGAAGTACGCAAGGAAGTCAAACGCCAGGCGATGAGCGACACTTCGCAGCTTCGCAGCGCCTTGCAGGAAGCACTGATCCGTTTGCTGGAGCCGCTGGCGCAGCCACTTGACGCCGGTTCGTCGCGGCCTTATGTCATCATGCTGGCCGGTGTCAACGGCGCGGGCAAGACCACCACCATTGGCAAACTGGCCTGGCTGCTGCAAGCCCAGGGAAAATCGGTGCTAATCGCCGCCGGCGACACTTTTCGCGCCGCAGCGCGCGAACAGCTTGAAGCCTGGGGCGAGCGCAATGATGTCCATGTGGTCTCGCAAAGCGGTGGAGATCCAGCGGCGGTGATTTTTGACGCGGTCAATTCCGCCAGAGCGCGCGGCATCGACGTCGTGCTGGCGGATACCGCTGGACGCCTGCCGACACAACTTAATCTGATGGAAGAAATCAGGAAGGTCAAACGCGTGATCGACAAGGCGCTCCCCGGCGCACCACATGAGGTATTGCTGGTGCTGGATGCCAATACCGGACAGAACGCTGTCACGCAGGTCAAGGCTTTCGATGACGCCTTGCAGGTCACTGGACTGGCGCTCACCAAACTGGACGGCACCGCCAAGGGCGGTGTCATTGCTGCCATCGCCCAGGCAAGGCCCATCCCCATCCGTTTCATCGGTGTGGGCGAGCAGATCGAGGATTTACAGCCGTTCAATGCACGTGAATTTGTGGAGGCCTTGTTCACTTGATCAGATTCGACCAGGTCGGCAAACTTTACCCCGGCGGTTTCGAGGCACTGAAAAAAGTGTCATTCGAGATCGACAAAGGCGAATTGGTGTTCATCACCGGACACTCCGGGGCAGGAAAGAGCACCCTGCTCAAGCTGGTGGCTGCGCTGGAACGGCCCACCTCCGGCACGGTGCTGATCGGTCAGCAGAATGTCAGCAAGCTGCGCCCGGCGGCTGTTCCCTACCTGCGCCGCAAATTCGGCATGGTGTTCCAGGACCACAAGCTGCTATACGACCGCAATGTATTCGAGAATGTCGCCCTGCCGCTGTCCATCAACGGCATCGTCGGACAGGAGGCCGCCAAACGTGTTCGTGCCGCACTGGACAAGGTTGGCCTGCTGGACAAGGAGAAGGCCATGCCGGTGACGCTCTCCGGTGGAGAGCAGCAGCGCCTGGCCATCGCCCGTGCCGTGGTCAGTCGGCCGTCCATTCTAGTGGCCGACGAACCAACCGGGAACCTGGACGAAACCTACGCCGCCGAGATCATGAAACTGTTCCAGGCCTTTCACCAGGTTGGCGTGACTGTGCTCATCGCCACGCATGACACCCATGGCGCCGCGGCAAGCGGTGGTCGAGTGATGCACCTCGACCATGGAGTACTGCAATGATCAGCCAGTGGCTCAGTCAGCATCGCCAGTCATTCCGCCAGGTGCTTTGCCGCATGTGGCGCAACCGGCTTGCTACGCTGATGATGCTGGGAGTCATGGGAGCGACCCTGTCGCTGCCTGCGCTCCTTTACGTGGCAGTAGACAACCTCAGTCGCTTTTCCGGTGACGTCCGGAGTGAGCCACAGATCAGCCTGTTCGTCGCGCTTGACGCCAAGCCTGAAGCCATCCAGGACATCGGGGATCGCCTACGCCGGCAGCATGGCATTCGCTCCTACCACTTCGTCCCTCGCGACGAAGCCTGGCAGAAACTGCGCCAGAATGCCGGGCTGAGCGACATTGCCGATGGACTGGAACAAAATCCGCTACCCGATGCTTACATCATCCTTCCAGACAACGACACCCCGGAGGTTATCGAGCAGATGCAGCAGGAGATGCAGCAGTGGCCGGAGGTAGCACACGCGCAATTGGACACGGCATGGGTCAAGCGTCTGTATTCACTGGTCGAACTTGGCAAGAAAGCCGTTGCCGTACTGGCCGGACTGCTGGGATTCGCCCTGCTCGCTGTCATCGGCAACACCATTCGCTTGCAAATCCTTACCCAACGCGACGAAATCGAAGTGAGCGCGCTGATCGGTGCCACCGGACGCTTCATCCGGCGGCCATTCCTTTACGCAGGCGCGCTATATGGCCTAGGCGGCGGGTTGGTGGCCTGGCTGTTCCTATGGGGCGTGGTCGATCTGTTCAATTTATCCGTCGACGACCTCGCCCGTCTCTACGCCTCCGATTTCCGACTGCAGATGCCTGACTGGCAAGCTGCGCTGGCGCTGGTCGGCGGAGCCGTCGGGCTGGGCTGGCTAGGCGCTTACTGGTCCGCAAGCCGCGCACTATCGGACATTGACCCGCTTTGAAGCGGCGAGAACTTTTCCCGACTAGCACTCTCTAATCCTGAGTGCTAAAATACAAGCCATCGGGAGGTCAACAGCTAATGAGTTATTCCCTATCCTTACCAATGCCGGCAACGGCAGACAGCTTGGAACACTATATCCAGAGCGTCAGGTCTTTTCCCTTCCTTAGCGCGGAGGAAGAGCATGACTGCGCCACGCGGCTACAGCGCGATAACGACCTGGATGCCGCCAAGCAATTAATCCTCTCCCATCTACGCCTGGTAGTCAGTATTGCGCGCGGCTACTCCGGTTACGGACTGCCACAGGCCGACCTGATACAGGAAGGCAATATCGGCCTGATGAAGGCTGTGCGTCGCTTCGATCCCGAACGCGGCGTGCGCTTGGTATCCTTTGCAGTGCACTGGATCAAGGCTGAAATTCACGAATTCATCCTGCGCAACTGGCGCCTGGTCAAAGTCGCCACTACCAAGGCGCAACGTAAACTGTTCTTTAACCTGCGTAGCATGAAGCAGCACAGCGGCAGTCTGCACAGTGATGAAATCGCGGAAATTGCACGCGAGTTGAATGTGAAGCCGGAAGACGTAGCCGAGATGGAGTCTCGGATGGGCGGTCACGACATCGCTCTGGAGTCGCACGGCGACGAAGATGGCGAGGAAGGTTGGAGTCCGATCGCTTTCCTGGAGGACCAGCGTCCGGAACCTTCAGAATTTCTGGCAGAAAAGCAGATTGGGGTTCTGCATGCCTCTGGCTTGGAAATGGCTCTCAATAGCCTGGATGAGCGAAGCCGGCATATCGTCGAAGCGCGCTGGCTAAGGGAAGATAATGCCGCGACATTGCATGAACTGGCCGCCGAGTACGGTGTTTCTGCCGAGCGCATTCGCCAGATTGAGCAGAAGGCACTGCAAAAAATGAAAGGTGTTATTGGTCTTGCGGCCTGATCCACACTTGATAAAACAGAAACGGCTGCAACTGCAGCCGTTTCTGTTTTATCGGATAAGCTTCCGAATCAGGCCAGAATGACCGACAAGAAACTGACGTAAGACCAGACGATCAGGCCTACGATAATAGTCATTGGCAGGTTTTCCCAGGAAAAAATATGCATGGCCGGCTCCTAAAGTTTTTGAGTTACTGTCGCACGCCTATTTTATGCCGGGTGCTTTCGGACTTCAAGCTCTTAAATGGAATCATGGGGTCGTCGTCGTCCATCAGGATGCGCTGAGCCGGCCCCTCCAGGTCATCGAACTGGCCGCTTTTTATCGCCCAAAGCACACCCACCGCGGAAAGGCCGACAAACAGCAGTGTCAACGCGAACAGGAAAAGCAGTATGGGCGTCATGCCGCCTTTACCCCGACTTCCTCTTGCCGATCAAAGCTGAGCGCTTGATTGATCTGATGCTGCAACTCACGCAGGTCCGCGATCTGTCTGTGGATGCTCTGCTCGACACTCTCCATCTCGGCAATCCGGTCTTCAAGCGTATCGGTAGCTTTGTAGATACGCTTGATACTTTCCAGGCGCCGGCGCAGTTGCAGCTGGTGCTCCCTCACCTGTGACTCCATCGGCGCAATGACCGCCTTGAGCCAATTCTCGGTGTCCTGGTTAGCCACTTCATAAATATTGATCACACGACTGGCCAAGGTCTCAAAGAACCTGCTGGTCAGCGTCAGTTTCTCGTTGGTCAGCATTTTGAAGGTCGTGTTGAACTGTTCGCGGTAGGTGCGCTCCAGTTTCGCCACGCCTTTCTGGTAGCGCAGCATGGAAAAACTGGGCGGCGTCACATGCCGCAACCCGTGCTCCTGTGAAAATTTCTGGTACATGGCATCCATCATGATCTTGATTTCGCCGACCTGCTCATCAGACTTGACCAGCCGCTCCTTCAGCCTGAAGAAGAAATCGTCCATCGCCGCGCGTATGTTCTTGGTGAAATTGGCGGAAACCATGGCATTGCGGGTTTCACCCACATCAGACCGCAAGGCCTCCATGCCAAGATTAGTGAACAAGGCATTAGCTTGCTGCGAGAATACACTGCGCAGCGCCTGGAACCGCTGCAACCCGCGCTCGAAATTCTCCTTGTCGTTCTTGACTTTGTTCATCATGTGATTGACGACATCTTCGTTCTTGCCACGCAGGCCTTTGAGTTCGTCAAGCTGCTCGATGATCCCCTTGAGGCGGGCATCGAGAATCAGCTGGGAGTTGTTGAGCAAATCGTCCAATTCGCTTTGCGTGTTGTCACGCACGATTTCCTTTTTGGAAGGAATCAATTCGTCCGACAACGCCCTTTCCAGCTCTGGCAAACGGCTCCTCGCCAGAAGCTGGTCGTCCCCGCTTATCTTGCCCAACAGGCCTTTCTGCGCCGAAACCGGGAATATCTGGTTGACATTGAGGCCAAGCAATTCGCTGCTGCCGGTCACCTGCTTGTTGATCTCCGCTTCTATTTGCTGCTCGTCCTTCAACTCATCCCAGAGGCCGTCAATTTTGTTGAGTACGGCCATACGCGCCTTCTGCTTCCAGCGCGTCCCGCTGATGTAGTGTCGCCAGACATCAATCTCGGATTTGGTAACGCCGGTATCCGCCG
>DAOMFG010000100.1:0-6288 GCA_035429685.1 Methylophilaceae bacterium
TGAAGGGCCGATTGCCTTGGGCGCCCGACGAACGGATGCGGCCTGGCCGGATACTCGTGGGAGCGCGACATCAAGCCGACCACGGAAATCCGGCACCAGCACCTCGATTCTGAGATGTGGCGAATACGCGCGGGCAATGCGAATGCAATCGGCAAAATGCCGCGCCCCGCCGTCGCGTAGGTCATCGCGGTCGACGCTGGTGATCACCACGTATTTCAGCCTCATGGCGGCGATGGTGCGCGCCAGATTTTCCGGCTCCTCGGCATCCGGCGGCAACGGTTTGCCGTGCGCCACGTCACAGAACGGACAGCGCCGGGTGCAAAGATCGCCGAGGATCATGAAGGTGGCGGTGCCGCCACTGAAGCACTCGCCGATGTTGGGGCAGGATGCCTCCTCACATACCGTGTGCAGGCTGTTGTCGCGCAGGATCTGCTTGATTTCCTGGAAGCGCGGGCCGTCCGGCACCTTCATGCGGATCCATTCCGGCTTGCGCAGCGCTGGCTGCGGCACGATCTTGATCGGGATGCGCGCAGTCTTGGCGGCGCCTTTCTGCTTGGTCTGGGCGTTATCCATGATGGTTATTGGTACGTTTTGCCGTTATGCCTGACCCATCCTGCCGCATGCTGGCCGGCCGGATCATGGTGTGTCCAATGGATGACCCCACCTTTTGCATTCCACTCGTATTCCCCATAAAACGAAACCCTATCTCCTTCGCTCAAGCCATCCACCCTGGGTGCGAGATCAATGTTATGCGCAAGCAACAAAGTTTGACCATTGGCAAGCCGGACGATAAACCGTTGATGCCTGCTGCCATTGACGTCGTCGCCCAGTATTCTCGATACCGTACCCCCGCCTTCAACCTGGACATTGCTCTGGCGTTGCTCGAATGCGACTGCAATTGGCTGGTCGCTGGCGGCAGCAACCTCGCTCTGATTGCTGAACAAGCTTGCAGGACTGGAAGATGTCTCATGCGTTTGCGCAAACTGGAAGTAGGCTACAACCAGAATGGCGATGAGCAGAAGCTTCTTCATTTCAGCTTATTCAACTTTCGAGAGATTTCATCATGGCAGCGGTCAGCCTGCTCGCATACTCACCTGATCCATGAATGATACCCAAATCCCGCATTTGCGTGACCTGCAGTCCCCGGTAACCGCATGGATCGATGGCCTCGAACGGGGACAAATCCATATCCACATTCAGGCTGAGACCGTGGTAGCAACAGCCGTTCTTCAGGCGCAGACCAAGCGAGGCGATTTTTTTTCCCTCCACATAAACACCAGGCGCATCCGGCCGGCCTTGCGAGGTAATGCCGTATTCTGCCAGCAAGTTGATGATGGCGCCCTCCATGCAGTCGACCAGTTGGCGTATCTTGAGGCCGCTACGCTTCAGATCGAGCAGCAGATAGAGCACGATCTGGCCGGGGCCGTGATAGGTGATCTTACCGCCGCGGTCGGTGAGCACCAGCGGGATGTCGTCGCGCCAAGGCAGGCGCACGTCCTTGCGGTTGAGTCCTAAGGTATAGACCGGCGGGTGCTCAGTCAGCCACAATTCGTCTGGGGTATCGGCCTGACGCTGGGCGGTAAAATCCTGCATGGCGCGCCAGGTGGCCTCGTAGTCAGTCAGGCCGAGATGTCTTGCCAGCATTGCTAGAGCACGACCTTGACCATCGGGTGCGCGGTCAGGGCGCGATAGAGGTCGTCCAGCTGTGATTTCGAGGTGGCGTTGATGGTACAAGTCAGGCTCATGTATTTGCCGCCGCTACTCGCGCGCATTTCCACGCACGTGGCATCGAAAGCCGGGTCGTGCCCGCGCACTACCGCGACCACCGCTTCGACAAAGCCGTCGCGTGTTTCGCCCATCACCTTGAGTGGAAACTCGCAAGGGAATTCCAGCAGGGTTTCCTGATCAGCCATTTCGCATCACGTTGTTTTTGTAATCCTGGTAAAGCGCAACCATCTTGCGGAACAGCGGGCCGGGCTGGCCATTGCCGATGGGTTTGCCGTCCAGCGTCGTGATGGCCAGCACCTCGCGGGTGGAGGACGACAACCACAGCTCATCTGCGTTACGGATGCGAGATTCTTCGAATTTTCCGATCTGTACCGGAATGCCATGCGCCGCGGCAAGCTCGAGCAACAGGTCGTAGGTGATGCCTGGCAGCATGTAGTGATCCTTGGGGGGGGCGAGAATCACGCCCTGCTCCACGGCAAAGATGTTGCTGGCGGTGCCTTCGGTCAGGATGCCGTCGCGGAACAGGACAGTTTCGTTGGCGCCGGCATCGACGGCCAACTGGCGCAGCAGCACGTTAGGCAGCAGGGAGATGGCCTTGATATTGCAACGGCCCCAGCGATTATCGACCGCCGAGATCGCCGCGACGCCATGCTCGACCAGCGTGGCATCCGGCGTAATCAGCGGATTGCTCATCATGAACACGGTCGGTGCCACGCCGACCGGAAACGGGTGATCTCGTCTGGCGACACCGCGGGTGACATGCAGATAGACCGACTGGTCCTCGTTGGCATCCATCCGGATCAACTCCCGGATCAGGCGCGACCACTCCTCGTTGGAATGAGGGTTGGCGAGGCGAATGCCGTCGAGGCTGTTCTGCAATCGCCGCAGGTGCTCGTCCAGCCGGAACGGATGGCGCGAATACACCGGGATGACCTCGTACACGCCGTCGCCGAAGATGAAGCCGCGATCAAGTACCGGCACGGTAGCCTGCTCGATGGGCAGGAAGCTTCCGTTGAGGTAGACGATCTGCGCCACGGGCCTAGTTGAACATCAACTTCAGGCTATCCCACATACGACCAAAAATACCGGCGATCGGGACCTCCTTCGCCGCCACCAACTTGCGTTGCAGCAGGGGCTTGCCATCAAGAGCGACTTGCAGGGAACCAACATCCTGCCCGGCGCTGACCGGAGCGATCAGCGGTTGCTTGCTGGTAACCTGCGCACTCAGCTTGTCGTGGTTGCCTTTGGGCAGGGTGACATAAAGATCTTCCGCCACCGTGGCGTCCAGTGTTTGTTCCTGGCCCTTCCACACCCTGAGCTTGGAGATCGACTGCCCTTTTCTGTACAACGGACGGGTCTCGTAGAACAGGAAACCGTAATTGAGCAGCTTCTGGCTGTCGATGATGCGGGCCTTTTCCGTCGGCGCGCCGGCGAATACCGAGATCAGGCGCATGTTGCCGTGCTTGGCGGAAGCGATCAGGCAATAACCGGCACTGCTGGTGTGGCCGGTTTTCATGCCATCCACCGCCGGATCAATCCACAGCAGGCGGTTGCGGTTCATCTGCTTGATGTTGTTGTAGGTGTATTCCTTGACCTTGTACAAACGGTCGTACTGGTCGGGGAAATCACGGATCAGCGCCGCGGCTAACAGCGACAAATCGTAGGCGGTAGTGTAGTGGCCGTCCTCGTCGAGGCCGCTGGCGTTGCGGAACTGGGTGTCCTTCATGCCCAGGCGCGCGGCCTCCTTGTTCATCAGGTCGGCAAACGCCTGCTCCGAGCCGGCAATAGCTTCGGCCAAGGCAACGCAGGCATCGTTGCCGGACTGGATGATCATGCCGTGCAGCAGTTCGTCCACCGTTACCGGAATATCCGGCGCGATGAACATGCAGGAGCTTTGCGCACCGCCACAGCCGATACGGCCTTTCCAGGCGTTCTCGCTGACCGGCACAGTCTGGTCGAGTTTCAGGTGGCCTTGCTTGATCGCCTTGAACGACAGGTAGGCCGTCATCAGCTTGGTGAGCGAGGCCGGTGAAATGCGTTCGTGAGAATTCTGCTCGGCCAGCACCGCGCCACTATTGAAGTCGCTCAGGATGTAGGACTTTCCGGAAACCGTGGGCGGCGGCGGCACATCGCCGGCACTGGCGATAAGGCTAAAAAGCAAGGTAAAAAGCAGGGCAAGTAGGCGCATAGGGAACTCTGTAGTTAGTGCAACTTAGGAATTAATCATTGGGTGACAACCAGGGTGGAAATGCTAAGCGCCCGCTTGATCTGACCGGCGGCACGCTCGGCTTCGTCGCGGCTGGCATAGGGGCCAAGCCGCACGCGATAGACGCCGTCATTATACCAGTTCTCCACGGCAACATTTCCGGCAAGATCCTGCTGTTGCAGCTTCTGACGCAACTGGTCGGCATTTTCCTTCAGCTTGAAAGCGCCGGCCTGTACGTAGTTGCCGGCTGGTGACGATGTGATGCCGGCGGATTTGTCCTGACTTTCTGCCGGCCGCGTCGTCGCCCCCCCGTTGTCGGCCAAGGGGGATATGGCCTCGACCTCCACCTGTCCGCTACCCTTGCCTGTCAGGCGCAGCTTGTAGGCGGCAGCGTAGGACAGGTCGATTAGCCGGTCATGCTTGAACGGGCCGCGGTCGTTAACGCGCACTACCACCGATTTGCCGTTCTCGGGATTGGTGACGCGCACATAGCTCGGGATCGGTAGCACCGGGTGTGCGGCAGTCATGCCATACATGTCGTACAGCTCGCCGCTGGAGGTCTTCTGCCCGTGGTAGCGCCGGCCATACCAGGACGCGACACCACTTGCCTTGTAAGGCTGGTAACTGGTCATCGGCGTGTAGTTTTCACCCAGCGCCATATAAGGGCGGTTGGCGCGTGCCAGCGGCTGTTCCGGCCGCGGTACAGCATCGGGGATGGCGTCGATATCAGGCGGGGGATTGTCGCCCGGCCCATCGTCCAGGTAATAACCACCCGGCTTCTTTCCGCCGGATGCGCCGTCCCTTGACTGCGAATCCGCCGCGGTTTTTGGCTTTTCGCTTTTTACCTGACCGGTCGTGCCACAACCACCCAAAAAGAACGCCAGTAGCAGCGCTGCCGGCCACAACGTCCCGAGCCCGTATTTTTTCATACCCGCCTCCTCACGACGTCACCAGCTTCTTGTGCGTCTGAATACTCATCAAGATACCAAAGCCGATCATCAGCGTCACCAGTGAAGTGCCACCGTAACTGATTAGCGGCAACGGCACCCCCACCACCGGCAGAATACCGCTGACCATGCCCATGTTGACGAAAGCATAGGTAAAGAAGGTCAGCGTAATGCTGCCTGCAAGCAAACGGGTGAACATGGTCTGGGCATTGGCTGCGATCACCAGGCCGCGTGCAATGATGACGCTGAACAGCAGCAGCAGCAAGAGATTGCCGACCAGGCCGAACTCCTCGCCGAACACGGCGAAAATAAAGTCGGTATGCCGCTCCGGCAGGAAATCAAGCTGCGACTGCGTGCCGTTGAGCCAACCCTTGCCGGCCAATCCGCCCGACCCCAGCGCGATGGTGGCCTGGATAGTGTGATAGCCAGCACCGAGCGGATCCTGCGAAGGGTCAAACAGGATTTCCACCCGCCGTCGCTGATAATCGTGAAGCAGTGGCCAGACCAGAGGAATCGCGGCGCCTGCCACCACACCAAGGCCAATCAGCAGGCGCCAGGAGAGACCTGCCAGGAACAGCACATAAAAGCCCGAAGCACCAATGAGCAGAGATGTGCCCAGGTCGGGCTGCTTGACGATCAAGCCCACCGGCAACGTCAGCATCACCGCACCGACGACATGGTCGGAAAAGCGCAACGTGGCTTCGCGCTTGGCGAAGTACCAGGCCAGCATCATCGGTGTCGCGATCTTCATCAGCTCCGAAGGCTGGATGCGCATGACGCCCAGATTGAGCCAGCGGCGCGCGCCCTTGGAAACGTCCCCGAACAGCAGCACCCCGACCAGCAGCAGGATGCCCAGCACGTAAAGCGGCAAGGCCGCACGCTGCAGGTGGTGAGGCGGGATATTGGCAAACATCCACAGCACGGCCAGCGCCACCAGAATATTGACTGCCTGCGCGGTCATCCGCTCCATGCTCTGGCCGGAGGCGCTATAAAGAATGAACAGTGCCGCAACCAGGGTCAGCATCAGAGCCCCGAGCAGGAACTGGTCGAAATGTGCGGTCAGGCGTTTCAGAGACAGGTTAATCATGAGGTTCCGGCTCCGTCTGTGCGTTAGTGGCTTCCGGCGCTTCGCCCTGGGGCAGAGCGGGTGGGGACGGTTCCTTGCCCAGCAGGTAGTAGTCCATTACCTGGCGCGCAATCGGGCCGGCGGCCGAGCCGCCGTGTCCGCCATTCTCGACGATGACCGCCAGCGCGATCCTCGGCGCTTCCGCCGGGGCGTAGGCGATGAACAGTGCATGGTCGCGATGGCGTTCGTCGATGGCGTGCTGGTTGTATTTCTGTCCCTGCTTGATGCCGCCCACCGGCGTCTCGGGCTTGAACGGTGCCCCCAGCCGCTCGAGCGCCGGC
>DAOMFG010000101.1:0-6280 GCA_035429685.1 Methylophilaceae bacterium
CAAGCGCGATGACAAATACGGAAGCAGTCTGGAAAACCGCTGCCGACTCCCATTTAACGTAACCAAAACTATCCGCGATATCTGGCCACAGCAATGGCCGGTGCTGGTGCGGATTTCAGCGACAGACTGGGTAGACGGCGGGTGGGATCTGGAACAATCTGTCCAGTTCGCGCGATGGCTGAAAGAAATCGGCATCGACCTCATCGATTGCTCGACCGGCGGCCTTGTACTGGATGCCAAAATTCCGGTCGGCCCAGGTTATCAGGTGCCATTTGCTGCCGGTGTGCGCCACGGCGCAGGCATCGCCACCGGCGCCGTGGGCATGATCACCTCGCCGCAGCAAGCCGAGCGGATCCTGCTGGACGAACAGGCCGATCTGATTTTCCTCGCGCGCGAACTGTTGCGCGACCCCTACTGGCCGCTGCACGCCGCGCATAAACTGGGCGTTGACGTAGCCTGGCCCAACCAATATGTGAGAGCAAAATTATGAAGTGGACGGATGTACAACGCATCGCAGAAGAACTCCATGACAAGTTCCCGGGAACCGATCCTGCCCGCATCAATTTCGTCGACCTGCACAACAGGGTCGTCGAACTGGACGGGTTCGACGACGACCATCACCGCGGCGGCGAGAAGGTGCTGGAAGCCATCCAGCAAGCCTGGATCGACGAAGCCGGCTAGAATTTCTCACGGCAGCCTTGATTGCGGCACAAACTGCTTGGGAACTCCAAACATGAAACTTCTGCTTGTGTTGCTGCTCATGATTTCCTGCCAGGCTTTTGCCCAGCAGGAGGTGGAAGTCATTCCGCTGCAACACCGGACGCTGGAGCAGATGTTGCCGGTAGTGACCCCGTTCGTCGAACCCGGCGGCGTGGCTTCAGGGATGAATGGCCAGCTCATCATTCGAGCCAGCCGCCAGAACATTGAGGAAATCAAGGCACTGCTGGCCAGGCTGGATACCCCTGCGAAACGTCTGAAGATCACCGTCAGCAACAATATTGCTGCCGACCGCGCAGCGGAGGAAGCCAGCGTGTCGGGCCGCGTTATCGTCGGCGATCGCACCGAGGCTCACATTCAAGGGGAATTTTCCGCATCAACCGGCAATGCAGACCGCCATCTCAAGCAGAGCCTGCAAGTGCTTGAAGGCAGCAGCGGCTATATCGTCGTCGGCCAATCGCTACCCATCCCGTTGCATCAAGTGGTTTTTAACCCCAACGGGGCAGTCATCACTGACACGCTGGAGTATCACGATATCGGCAGCGGTTTCTACGCGACCCCTCACCTTAATGGCGACAGGGTGACGCTTTCCATCAGTCCGCAGATGGAAACCCCGATAAAGGGCACCCATGGTGCCGTGGGCCTCCAGAGGCTATCCACGACCGTCTCAGGCAAACTGGGAGAATGGATCGAACTGGGTGGCACGCTCGCGGATGGCAACAGCCGCAGGAGTGAAATCGCGTCATACTCCAACTCCAGCGCTTCGGAAAACCGAAGCGTCTGGCTCAAGGTGGAGGAGGTCATTAAACCGCCTCACCAATAAATTTGGCGTTCCAGAGCAGGCGAATCCGGCTACAACTTGACTACGGTAACAACAAAATAAAAACGGCCCACATCACTGTGGGCCGCCTGGATACTGGTGGGGGATGACAGGATCGAACTGTCGACAAACGGATTAAGAGTCCGCTGCTCTACCAGCTGAGCTAATCCCCCGAGGCGCGCCATTATCCTGATGCGCATTGCCCTTGTCAACTTGTTTGCCTGCCAATCCGCCAGCAGGCGCTTTCAGTCAAACGGGTCTGACTCAAAGTGCCCAAATCGTCATTGCTCGACACTCAACCTTTTAGCTTGTTGACCCCCAGCAGTTTGAGCACGTACTTCTCGTAGACCGGCTCGGTGCTGCCGCGCTTCATTTTCAACAGAAAGTATTTCTCGAACGCCACTTTGGCCCAGTGCACCCAGCGCCCCATTTTGTACCAGGTCACGTTGCGCGGCGGAATCTGCGGCAGGGCGACGAAGGCGGCGCCCTTGTCACCGAAGTCGGCCAGGCAGAGGGCGTTGAGGGTGGGCTTGGTATCCGGCTCCTTGCCGTCCAGCACGGCGCGAATGTTGTGCGCGGCGGCGGTGACCATGGATTCAATCATGTAGCCGGTCTTGGGTGCACCGGTTGGCACCGGAGTGACTTCCACCGGCGGGATGGCGACGCACACGCCGACGGCGAAGATATTGCTGAATTTCGTGTTGCGCTGGTAGGGGTCGATCAGGATGAAGCCGCGTGGGTTGGTCAGGCCCTCGATGCCGATGACGGCGTCGATGCCCTTGAAGGCAGGCAGCATCATGGAGTATTTGAACGGTAGTTCGTGCTCCTTTTTTGGCGTGCCATCTTCGTTGTGCTCGATGACGAACATCTTGCCGGCTTCGACCTTGCTCACCTTGGCATTACAGATCCACTTGATATGGCGCTCGCGCATGGCGGATTCCAGCAGCCCCTTGGAATCACCCACGCCGCCCAGTCCGAGGTGGCCGATGTAAGGTTCGGCGGTAACATAGGTCATTGGCACGCGGTCGCGCAGCTTGCGGCGCTTGAGGTCGGTATCCATGATGAAGGCAAACTCATAAGCAGGGCCGTAGCAGGAGGCGCCCTGCACCGCACCAACCACGACTGGGCCGGGATCGGCGATGAACTCATTCCATGCCTTGCCGGCGTTCTCGGCGTGTTCGACGTGGCAGATCGAGTGGGTATGCCCTTCGGGGCCAAGACCTTCGACCTCTTCGAACGCCAGGCGCGGGCCGGTGGCGATCACCAGGATGTCATAAGCGAGGCTGCTGCCGTCGGCCAGTTCCACGCGGTTTTCCTCCGGATGCACGCGCTTTGCGCCAACCGGCAGGAACTGGATGTTCTTACGCGCGAAGTAAGGGGCAATGGGGAAGGAAATATCCTCACGGCTACGCCAGTTGACCGCCACCCAGGGATTAGACGGCACAAAGTGGAAATAGGGAAAGTCGGAAACGACGGTGATGCGGTCGTCCGTCCGCAGTTGTTCGCGCAGTTCGTAAGCCATCGGCATGCCGCCGATGCCCGCGCCCAGTACCACGACGTGTGCCATGTGATCTCCTCGATGAACCAGTTAGGGCGCGTTCACGCTCATTTTGTCATGCAACTTTGGCCGTGCATGCTCGGGTTGACTATAGCAACAAAAGATATATCAGTAAATTCTAATTTATATGCTGCCGACAAGCACTCCAGGCAGGTGAGCTTGCCAACTGCGCCTCGAAGCGGCCCGCCAAAACATCTTCGATGACATCGAGCGCTAACCAGCCAGCAGTTGTTCCAACTCGCCAGCCTGGTCTAAAGCGCGCAAATCATCGAAGCCACCGACGTGGCGCTCGCCAATATAAATTTGCGGTACGGTACGGCGACCGGTTCTTGCCATCATTTCGGCACGCTTTTGCGGGTCGAGATCGATACGCACCTTGTGGATTTCCGTTACGCCCTTACTCTGCAGCAGGCGTTCCGCATGCACGCAGTAGGGGCAGGTGGCGGTGGTATATATAGTGATGCTGGGCAGGTTCATTCTCTTATTACCGGCATATTGGCTTGTGTCCAGGCGTTGATGCCACCCTTGAGGTTGTAGACACGGGTAAATCCGCCTTTTTTCAGCATGGCGCAGGCGTTGGCCGAGCGCACGCCGCCTTGGCAGTTGACCAGCAGCGGCTGGTCCTTGTACCTGGCCAGTTCGGCCAGACGCTCCTCTAGCTGGGACAGCGGGATGTTGCTCGCCTCGGCAATATGGCCGGTGGCGAATTCCGCTTCGTTGCGCACGTCCAGCATCAGGGCGTTCTCGCGGTTGAGCAGCAGCACCGCCTCGCTGGGCGAGACATCAGTAGCCCCAGCCGCGCCGCGCCGCAGCATAGGCCACACCAGCATGGCGGCGGAACCGATAGCCAGGCCGATCAGCCAGAGGTTTTGGGTCAGGAATTTCAAATCAAGCTCCTTTGTTTATTTGCGTATGGTTTATTTCAGACCACATCTGGCCAGGATTTTATCCATCGGGCAGAAGTTGGTGAAACCACTCTGCAACAGGTTAGCGCCGACGAAAGCGGTAAACCACAGCCAGGACAGGTGCGACAGGTCTGCCTGGCCGTTAATATGGGCTAGCACCAACGATAAAAGGATGAAAAAGCCAGCGATGATGCGCACAGCGCGATTGATGGTCATGGTCAAACTCCTTGCAGACGTTTGTAGTTGAAAGCGTAATACAGCACCGGGATCACCAACAGCGTCAGCAGGGTAGACACCAGGATGCCAAAAATCAGCGAAATGGCGAGCCCGTTGAAGATCGGATCGTCCAGGATGAAGAAAGCGCCGATCATGGCGGCCAGTCCAGTGAGGACAATAGGCTTGGCACGCACGCTACCGGCGCGGATCACCGCCTGCTGGAACTCGACGCCCTGCACCACCTGCTGGTTGATGAAGTCCACCAGCAGGATGGAATTACGCACGATGATGCCGGCCAGCGCGATCATGCCGATCATGGAGGTAGCAGTGAACTGAGATCCCAGCAGGGCATGGCCGGGCATCACGCCGATCACGGTAAGAGGGATCGGCGCCATGATGATGAGCGGCGTCAGGTACGACTTGAACTCGGCCACCACCAGCAGGTAGATCAGGATCAGCCCCACCGCGTAAGCCAGTCCCATGTCGCGGAAGGTTTCGTAGGTGATCTGCCATTCTCCGTCCCACTTGATGGCATAGCCAGCATACGGGTCCTGCGGCTGGGCAATGAAATATTCGCCCAGGGTGCCGCCTTCTGCCAGCGCCATACCGTTGACGGCGGAGCGGATGCCGAACATGCCATATAAAGGGGAATCCAGCTTGCCGGCCATGTCCCCCACCACGTACACCACCGGCAGCAGATCCTTGTGGTAAATAGTCTTCTCGCGCACGGTGTTGTCGGTCTGCACCAGCTCAGACAACGGCACCAGTGCGCCGTCTCTGGCACGCACGCGCAGCTTGAGCAGTTCGTCCAGGCTGTTGAGCCGCTCCGGCGGCAGCGAGATACGCACCGGCACCTCGTACTTTGCTCCCGGGCTGTGCGTTGGCGTTACGTATTCGCCGCCCAGCGCCATTTTCATGGTTTCGACGATGTCCTTCTGCGACACCCCCATCAACGTAGCTTTGCTTTGCAGCACGCGCAACAGCACCTTGTCGGCATGGTCTTCCACGCTGTCATCGATGAACACGATGTCGGCATTGCCTTCGAAACCTGCGCGCACCTGCTTGGCCACGCCCATCTGGCCTTCGTAATCCGGCCCGTAGACCTCGGCCACGATAGGCGACAACACCGGCGGACCCGGCGGCACCTCTACCACCTTGAGGTCGGCGCCGTGGCGATCGGCGATCTTCTGCAGTTGCGGTCGCAGCTTTCCGGCGATCTCGTGGCTCTTGAGGGAGCGATGGTGCTTGTCGACCAGGTTCACCTGGATGTCGCCCAGCTCCGGCATGGCTCGCAGGAAGTACTGCCGCACCAAACCGTTGAAGTTGATGGGCGAGGCGGTGCCGGCGTAAGCCTCGTAGTCGGTCACTTCCGGCACGGTGGCGAGGTAGGCGCCCATCTCGCGCAGTACCGCTGCGGTTTTTTCCACCGGGGTGCCGACCGGCATGTCCACCACTACCTGGAATTCCGACTTGTTGTCGAACGGCAGCATCTTCAGCACCACCAGCTTGAATGCGGCGAGCGACACCGAGAAAGCGATCAGCAGCATGACGGCCAAGCCCAGCAGGCGGCGCTTGCGCCCGCCTGCGGCGCGATTGAGGAAGGGCGTCAGCATCCTTACGAACAGGCGGTGTAGCTTGTCGTCCACCACCGCTTCGCCATGCCCGGCACCCACATGCTGGCGGCCCAGCAACCGGAAGCAGAACCAAGGCGTGACGATGAAGGCGATAGCCAGGGAAATCAGCATGCCGAAGCTGGAATTGATCGGGATGGGGCTCATGTACGGACCCATCAGGCCAGTGACGAAGGCCATCGGCAGCAGCGCAGCGATCACCGTGAACGTCGCGAGGATGGTTGGCCCGCCGACTTCGTCTACCGCCTCAGGGATGATGTCGGCGAATGGCCGCTGCGGCTCCAGCTGGCGGCGGCGGTGGATGTTCTCCACGACGACGATCGCGTCGTCGACCAGGATGCCGATGGAGAAAATCAGCGCGAACAGCGACACCCGGTTGAGCGTGAAGACCCACGCCCAGGAAGCGAACAGCGTGGCGGCCAGCCTCAGCATC
>DAOMFG010000102.1:0-6271 GCA_035429685.1 Methylophilaceae bacterium
TGCTTTTGCTGACAGCTCTGCTGTTCCCCGGCAGTGCGCTGGCAGAAAAAGCCGACCGCGAACAGCCGATCGACCTGGAAGCAGATACGGTGCAGGTCAACGATGCCAAGAAAACCAGCACCTATACCGGCAACGTGATCCTGACCCAGGGCACGCTGGTCATCCATGCCGATAAACTGGTGGTGCGCGAGGATAGCCTGGGTTTCCAGCACAGCACCTCCACTGGCAACCCCACCACCTTCAAGCAAAAACTGGAAGGCAAGAACGAGTACATGGAAGGTAGCGCCCAGCGCATCGAGTACGATGGCCGCATGGACAAGGTACAGCTCTACGAGAAAGCCTGGGTGAAACGTGGCAGCGACATCGTGCACGGCGACTACATCATGTACGATGCCAACGCGGAATACGCCGAAGCTGTCGGCGGCGGCAAGCAGGCAGGGGCGCCGGACGCCCCCAAGGGCCGTGTACACGCGGTGATCCAGTCCAAGAAGAAACCAGCGGGCGGCGCACCATCCACAACCCCTTCTCCGAACCAATAAGCGCATCCCCATGAGTGAACTCATTGTCGAAAACCTGCGCAAGCGCTACAAGGCGCGCACCGTGGTGCAGGACATTTCGCTCTCGGTCAAGAGCGGCGAGGTCGTCGGGTTGCTCGGCCCCAACGGAGCCGGCAAAACCACCAGTTTCTACATGATGGTGGGGCTGGTGCCGCTCGACGGCGGGCGCATCCTGCTCGATGGCAGAGATCTGGGCAAGCTGCCGATTCACCGCCGGGCACGGCTGGGATTGTCCTATCTGCCGCAGGAGCCCTCGGTGTTTCGCAAGCTCAGCGTCGAGCAGAACATCCTGGCCATCCTGGAGCTGCGCAAACTGCCCCTTGACCAGATGGAGCAGGAACTGGAGGAGTTGCTGCAGGAACTGCACATTACCCACTTGCGCCGCAATTCGGCAGTCAGTCTGTCCGGCGGCGAGCGGCGACGGGTAGAGATCGCCCGCTGCCTCGCCACCAATCCGCAATTCATCCTGCTGGACGAGCCCTTTGCCGGCATCGACCCCATTGCTGTGCTGGACATCCAGAAGGTCATCCGCTTTCTGACTGGACGCGGACTCGGCGTGCTGATCACCGACCACAATGTGCGCGAAACCCTGGGCATCTGCGACCACGCCTATATCGTCAACGATGGCAAGGTACTGGCTGCCGGACACCCGGATGAAATCGTCCATAACGAAAGTGTGCGAGAAGTCTACTTGGGCAAGGATTTCCGCCTGTAGGCAAAGTCCATCATGAAACAAGGCCTCCAGCTTCGACTTTCCCAGCATCTCGCGTTGACCCCGCAGCTGCAGCAATCCATACGCCTGCTGCAGATGTCCACCGTCGAACTCAACCAGGAACTGGAATCCATCCTGCAGGCCAATCCCTTGCTGGAACGGGTGGAGTCGAGCGAAGGCGAGGGCTTTGTACCGGCCCCTGCCGCGGCGCAGGAAATTGCGACACCACAGGAGGAAAGCGCCAAACCGGAAGAATATGCTGCAGATGAATTCGGCACCGATTACAGCGATTACTCTGGCGGCAACCGCTGGGACGATTCCGGCTCCGGCAGCGACGATGAAGGCGATTTCGTCTTCCAGGAAGCCGACACGCCCACCTTGCGCCAGCACCTGCTGGGGCAAATCAAGCTGATGCCGCTGTCGCAGCGTGACCTGACCCTGGCCGCGCTGCTGGTGGACGCCATCAACGAGGATGGCTATCTGGAGCAGCCGCTGGAAGAGCTGGCGTCCATTCTGCCGCCCGAATACGAGGTTGACCCGCTGGAGCTGGCAACGGCGCTGAAACACATCCAGCACCTGGATCCGCCCGGCATCGGCGCACGCGACCTGGCTGAATGCCTGTCGCTGCAACTGCAGGTCTTGCCGCCCGATACCCCCCAGCTTGCCCTGGCGAGCGAGTTGGTGAAAAGCCATCTGCCGGCGCTGGCGGTGCGCGATTACGCCAAGCTGCGCAAAGTGCTGCATTGTGACGAAGCCGCACTACGCGAGGCGCAAAGCCTGATCATGCAGCTCAATCCGCGCCCGGCGGCAGGCTTCACCAGCCTCAGCTCCGACCACTACATCCAGCATGAAATCGTGGTCAAGAAGGTCAAGGGCGTGTGGGTTGCCAGCCTGAATCAGGAGGTGATGCCCAAGCTGCGTATCAACCAGTTGTACGCGGACATCCTCAAGCGCAATCGTGAAAGTTCCGGCCAGTACCTGATGAGCCAGATGCAGGAGGCCAGATGGATGATCAAGAACATCCAGCAGCGCTTCTCCACCATCCTGCGCGTGTCACAGGCCATCGTCGACCGCCAGCGTAATTTCTTCGAACACGGCGAAATCGCCATGCGCCCGCTGGTGCTGCGCGAAATCGCTGACGAGCTCGAACTGCATGAATCCACCATTTCCCGCGTCACTACGCGCAAGTACATGCTCACCCCGAGGGGGGTTTACGAGCTCAAGTATTTCTTTGGCAGTCACGTTTCCACCGACTCCGGTGGCGCCTGCTCCGCCACCGCCATCCGCGCGCTTATCAAACAGCTGGTGGCCGGGGAAACCCCGAAGAAACCGCTGTCCGACAGCCAGATTGCCGATATCCTGGGAAAACAGGGCATCGTCGTGGCACGGCGCACCATTGCAAAATACCGCGAGTCTTTGCAGATACCCGCGGCCAACCAGCGCAAGTCGTTATGACGAGCGTATTACAACTAAGGAGGTAAATCATGAATCTGCATCTCACCGGCCATCACCTGGAAATTACTCCCGCCCTGCGCGACTACGTGCAAGCCAAGCTGGAGCGTGTCACCAACCATTTCGACCAGGTCATTGACGTCAAGGTCACCCTATCGGTGGAGAAGCTGAAACAGAAAGTGGAGGCCACGCTGCACGTGCCCGGCAACGACATGCACGCGGAATGCTCCGACGACAACATGTACAGCGCCATCGACCTGCTGTCAGACAAGCTTAACCGGCAGGTACTCAAGCACAAGGAAAAGCAGGGCGATCACCATCGTTCCAATGGTGGCATCAAGCACCAGACTGCCGAGTAAGGCAGGATGATGCGGGGGAAGGCCGCAAATCCGCGCCCTCCCCGCATTCCTGGATTCTAAAAATGGCCAAGATCGACGTTGCCGAACTGTATCGCGACACCCGCCGCAATCTGAAACTGAAGTGGGTGGCGGGGCTGGAAGGGGGTGACAACCACCTCACCAGCGACACCGTCACCAAGCCTTCACTGGCGCTGATCGGGCATCTCAACTTCGTCCACCCCAACCGGGTACAGGTGCTGGGCTGCGCGGAAATGGATTATTTGCGCAGCCTGGACGTTCCAGATATGAAGCGGGCCATCGCCAACCTGTTTTCCACCGATCTCGCCGCAGTGGTCGTCGCCAATGGGGAAGTCCCGCCCAAGGCATTGCTGGATGCGGCCGAAAAGTGCAAGACCCCGCTGTTCACCTCGCCGGTGCAAAGTCCACGCCTGATGGACGTACTCAGCCACTACCTGGCACAGGCGGTGGCGGAATCGGCCAGCTGCCATGGCGTGTTCATGGAGGTGCAGGGCTTCGGCGTCCTGATCAAGGGCGACTCGGCCATCGGCAAGAGCGAACTGGCACTGGAACTCATTACACGCGGCCACCGCCTGGTGGCCGACGACGTGGTGGACTTCTACCGCATTTCGCCGGAGCGCCTGGAAGGCCGATGTCCGCCGCTGCTGCAGGATTTCCTGGAAGTGCGCGGTCTGGGCATCCTCAATGTGCGCGAGCTGTTCGGCGACAACGCCGTCAAACCAACCAAGCCGCTGGACCTGATCGTACAGCTGGAACTGGCGGAGACCCTGGCGCCGCAGATGCTCGATCGCCTCAAGATCAAGGCGCAGAGCGAGAACATCCTTGAGGTCAAGGTTCCCAAGGTCCTGATCCCGGTCGCTGCCGGTCGCAATATCGCGGTACTGGTCGAAGTGGCCGTGCGCAACCATATCCTGCTGATGCGCGGCATCAACAGCACGCGCCAGTTCACCCAGCGCCAGAACCGCGAAATCCGGCGCAACGCCAGGAATATCGAAAAGGGCGGCGACTGATGCAACTGGTCGTCGTCACCGGCCTGTCCGGCTCCGGCAAGAGCGTCGTGCTCAAGGCGCTAGAGGACGGCGGCTATTACTGCGTCGACAACTTGCCCGCCAAACTGTTGCCGGAAACCATGCGGCACCTGGAGCAGGCGGGGCAGGCCAGGGTCGCGGTCAGTATCGACACCCGCAGCAGTACGCTGGAAACCCTACCGGACATCATCGGTTCGTTGCGGGCACAGGGGCTGGAAGTGCAGGTGCTGTTCCTGGAATCCAGTGCGGAGACGCTGGTCAAACGTTTCAGCGAAACGCGCCGGCGGCATCCGCTTTCCGGCGACAATACCACGCTGGCGGAAAGCATCCATCTGGAGCGCGAAATGCTCGCCCGGCTAGGCGACCTTGGCCATCGCATCGACACCAGCGACTTGGGGCCGAACACCCTGCGCGCCTGGGTCAAGGATTTCATGGCACTCGACCACAGCGGGCTGACTTTGCTGTTCGCCTCGTTCGGCTTCAAGCACGGCATCCCGCTGGACGCCGATTGCGTGTTCGACGTGCGCTGCCTGCCCAACCCGCATTACGACCCGGTGCTGCGACCACAGACCGGACGCGACCAGGCGGTGATCGCTTTCCTGCAAGCCCAGGAAAGCGTGCAGGCCATGGCCGACGACATCCGCCAGTTCGTTGGCAACTGGCTGCCCTGCTTCGTTCGCGACAACCGCAGCTACCTGACAGTGGCCCTCGGCTGCACCGGCGGGCAGCACCGTTCGGTTTACCTGGCAGAACAACTGGCCGCTTACTTCAGAACACAGGGGCAGCGGGTGCTGGTCAGGCACCGGGAACTGGAATGATCAATTTTATGATCGGGGAACGACTGTGATTGGAATACTGATTATCGCCCACGGCTCGCTGGGTGAAAGCCTGGTGCACTGCGCCAGTCATGTCATGGGCGGGGAACCGCCGCAACTGAAGCAGATCGGCGTCGGCATGCACGGCGACCCGGCCGCGCTGCTGCCCATGGCACGCGAAATGGTCAAGTCGCTCGATCAGGGCAGCGGAGTGCTGGTATTGTCCGACATCTACGGCGCCACGCCCTGCAACCTGGCTAGCCAGCTGCTGACGCCGGGCCGGGTGGAAGGCATCTCTGGCGTCAACCTGCCGATGCTGGTGCGAGCACTGTCCTACCGCAACGAGCCGCTGGAAGTGCTGGTAGAAAAAGCCATTGGCGGCGGCGTCGGCGGCGTCATCCATTTCACCCAGGAAAAATGTCTGCCCCATGGTTAATCTGGAAATCGAAATCATCAACAAGCTAGGGCTCCATGCACGCGCCTCCACCAAGCTCACGCAAGTCGCCAGCCGATTCGGCTCGGAAATCTGGATCGCGCGCAACGGCCGCCGTGTCAACGCAAAGAGCATCATGGGCGTAATGATGCTGGCCGCCAGCAAGGGCAGCAAAGTCACTCTGGAAGCAAGCGGGCCGGACGAGGCCGCCGCGCTGCAGGCACTCGCCGCGCTGATCAACGACAAGTTCGGCGAAGGCGAATAGCATGAACTTCGGACATTCAAAGGATTACGCTCAATGAGCTTCACCATGCACGGCGTTGCGGTATCCAGCGGCATCGCCATCGGGCAGGCGCACCTGGTTTCGCACGCCCTGCTGGAGGTGGCGCATTATCAGGTGCCCAGGCATCTGATCGAAGCAGAGGTCGTCCGCTTTGGCGAAGCGGTAGATACCGTGCGCTACGACCTCGAGGGCATACGCGCCTCCCTGCCGGCCAATGCGCCGGCGGAGTTGGGTTCCTTCGTCGGCACCCACATCATGATCCTAGCCGACAAGGCCCTTTCGGAAGCGCCCAAGCAGATCATCCGTGACGAAATGTGCAACGCCGAATGGGCGCTTAAACAGCAGATGGACGACCTGGTGGGGCAGTTTGAGGAAATCGAGGATGACTACCTGCGCGAGCGCAAGTTCGACGTGGTACAGGTGGTGGAGCGCGTCATCAAGGTGCTGCTTGGCCACCCCAGCCAGGCACCGCTGGAGCGTCAGGAAAGCGGCATGATCCTGGTGGCGCACGACCTTTCGCCAGCCGACGCCATCCAGTTCAAGCAGCACCAGTTTGCCGCCTTCATCACCGACGTCGGCGGCGCCACCTCGCACACCGCGATCCTGGCGCGCAG
>DAOMFG010000103.1:0-6245 GCA_035429685.1 Methylophilaceae bacterium
GGCGCCAAGTTCCGTCTGCGCGGCAAGGGCATCAAACCCCTGCGCACCAGCGAACACGGCGACCTTTACTGCCACGTCGTGGTGGAAACCCCGGTCAAGCTCACCGAACGGCAGAAGGAACTGCTGCGCGAAATGGAAGAAATCAACCAGCAGGACGCGCAGAAACACAGCCCACGGGCCAAGTCGTGGATGGAGAAGGTGAAGGATTTTTTTCAGTAGAATGATGGCTATTCCACGTTAATATGAATTTCGTGCATGCCTAGTGCAACAATCAAAATATTCCTAGTTCACGGAGATCCCAAGCGACTCCGAACTGCGGAATTGTCGAACTGGACTGGGAAGGCTGTTGCCGGCCCCAGAAGTGAGTTTGACGGTGTGCTGTCCCGTGAAGAGTCAGACAGTTCGGGAATCTATTTCCTAACTGGAGCTGATCCCGAATCTGGAAAGTCAGCAATCTATATTGGCGAAGCTGAAAACATTCGTGACCGAATCAAGGCGCACTTGGAAAAGGACTTCTGGAACCAAATTGTCTTTTTTACCAGCAAGGACGAGAACTTAACTAAGGCGCACATACGCTACCTCGAGGGAAAGCTAATCGACCAGGCGCGTAAAGCCGGGCGGGCCGTGGTTACAAACGGTCAAAGTAGCGGGGCTCGACTTCCCGAGTCTGATAGAGAGGACATGGAGATATTTCTAGAGAAAATCAACCAGTTGTTACCTGTTCTTGGGGTTGAACTGCTTGTACCGGCTGTAGCAAGGGCTGTAGGCGAGTCTGAACATAAGAAGTTATTCTGCGAAATCAAGGGAATCAAAGCTGAGGGGCATCTGGCACCAAATGGCTTTGTAGTACTTAAGGGATCACAAGCCGTTCTAACCGACCGGGCGTCATCGCAAAAATGGCCTTGGGCAATGAATATGCGGCAGCGATTAAAGGACGAAGGCGTGTTGGAGACAAAAGGCGATGCTTTGGTGTTCACGAGCGATGCAGAGTTCACTAGCCCAAGTTCAGCTGCGGCGGTGATTCATGGAGGACATGCGAACGGCCTTACCGCTTGGAAAGACAAAAGTGGGAGAACTCTGAAAGAAATAGAATCCGCATAACCAATCATTCCCCCGGAAATCCCTTTCAAATATTTGCCACTGCAGCCACACCTCGCTTTCCCAAACAATGGTCTAATACCCTTACCTTCATTACCCCCAAGGAGTCTAGCCATGAAAGTGAATGTCGGCGGTATCGAGCGTGTCTTGCGCGTCGCAGTCGGTCTGGGATTGGTCGCCTGGGCATTGACGGGCGGCCCGGTCTGGGCATGGATCGGCGTGGTGCCTATCGTGACCGGCGCGATCGGCAATTGCCCGGCCTATTCCATTTTCGGCATCAGCACCTGCTCGGCCAAGAAATAGGCACGGTCCTACCGGCAAACAAAAAGGCCAAACCCTGCGGTTTGGCCTTGTAGTCACTGCGTCCCGGCGTTTACGCCAGCTTGATGATCCAGCCGGCGACCAGCACTGCCAGCACCCCCACCAGCGTATAGATGAAATACCAGACTTCGTGCGGGATCGGCTGCGGGCCCTGCATCTGATGGTCAGACATATGCGCCTCCTTCTTTCAGGTTTTATCCAGGAAGAAAACAGCTAATGCACTGACTATACTAGTAAAAATAGCCTCGTTCCGCAACCTGGAATCACCGGCCAGGCTGAGCATCAGTCTTTCTGGTCATCGCCTTGTTTCTTCTCCCCGTAGCATGCCCTGCCATAATCTCCGTGCTTTATATGGGCGTCCACCGCGGCTTTGTCGACGTAGAGTGTTTTTCCCTTGTGGCAGACTGGTACTTTGTGATCCGTACGATCCGAGTGGCTCTTGGTCATCGAGGCACAGCCGGCAAGCATCGCCAGGACGAGCAGAAAAATAATTCTCATGGGTTACTCCTGAATTCAGATAACGACAGGGTTAATGCAGGCGGCGATCAGTAGCCCGCCGTGCCCTTCTGGATGAACTCGATCTTGTAGCCGTCCGGGTCTTCGATGAAGGCGATCACCGTGGTGCCATGTTTCATCGGGCCGGCTTCGCGGATCACCTTGCCGCCGGATTGTCTGACTTGTTCGCAAGTCTTATAGGCGTCGTCCACCTCGATGGCGATATGGCCGAACGCGCTGCCGAGGTCGTATTTTTCCACGCCCCAGTTATAGGTCAGCTCCAGCACGGTGTGGTCGCGCTCGCCGCCGTAGCCGACGAAGGCCAGGGTGAACTTGCCGTCCGGGTAGTCCTCGCGCCGCAGCACCTGCATGCCGAGGATTTCGCTGTAGAACTTGATGGAACGGTCCAGGTCGCCGACCCGGAGCATGGTGTGCAGGATGCGCATGGTGTTTTCCTCAACGATACAAAACGATGTGCATATTATCGCCGTAAAATAGGCGCATGGGTTTATTCAGGAACTGGCGCCGCAAGCGCACTCTGCGGCAGCACCCGATCCCGCACGATGCCTGGCACGCAGCGGTGGAGGCGCTGCCCTTGCTGTACGGCCTGGACGGCATCGAGTTGGTGCGGCTGCGCGAGCTGGCCACGCTGTTCCTGCACGAAAAGAGCCTGGAGCCGGTGCAGGGGCTGCAACTCGATGACGCCATGCGCTACGACCTGGCCGCGCAGGCGGTGCTGCCCATCCTGCATCTTGGCATCAACTGGTACGACGGCTGGCAATCGCTGGTGCTGTACCCGGACGAATTCGTCACCCGCCAGCAGTGGACGGACGAGGCCGGCCTGGTGCATTCGCGCCGCGAAATCCGCATCGGCGAAGCTTGGGAGCGCGGCCCGGTGGTGCTGTCCTGGGCGGACGTGGCGGCTTCCGGCAACCGCGACGGCTACAACTGCGTGATTCACGAACTGGCGCACAAGCTGGATTATTCCAACGGCGCCATGGACGGCTGCCCGGCGCTGCATGACGGGATGCGGGTGCGCGACTGGCGCCTGGCGTTCGAGCCGGCATTCGAGGATATGCGCAGGCGCGTGGAGCGCGGGCAGGAGACAGCGCTCGATCCCTACGCAGTCGAGGCGCCGGAGGAGTTCTTCGCCGTGATGAGCGAGCATTTCTTCGAAACACCGCACTTGCTCACGGCGGAATACCCGGCGGTCTACGAACAACTGCGGCAGTTTTACCGGCAGGACCCGGCGGCCCGGCTTATTTCTTGGCCGTGAGGCGGGAATACTTCTCCATCAGCTGGTCCTTGCTCTCCCGGTATTCCGGATTGAATGGGATGCAGTCGATGGGGCAGACTTCCTGGCACTGTGGCTTGGCGTAGTGGCCGACGCATTCGGTACACTTGTCGGGATCGATCTCGTAGATTTCCTGCCCCTGGAAAATCGCCTCGTTCGGGCACTCCGGCTCGCACACATCGCAGTTGATGCATTCGTCGGTAATCATCAACGCCATATGGGTGCCCTAAAAATCCATTTTACGGGCGCATCGCAGCGTTGCGCGGTGCTCGCCCGCTCGCCGTACTCCATGTACTGTCTCACGTTCTGCGCTCCGTGCGCCTTGCGCTGCATCCCGCAAAATGAATTTATCGAGGCACCCATTCAAGCCCCACGGATCTTTTGCTTCAGCCGCGCTTCGACCAGCGGCGAAACGAACTGCGACACCTCGCCGCCCAGCACGGCGATCTCGCGCACCAGGCTGGCGGAGATGAACATGTATTGTTCGGCCGGGGTGAGGAACAGGGTTTCGACTTCGGGAAAGAGCTTGCGGTTCATGCCGGCCAGCTGGAACTCGTACTCGAAGTCGGACACGGCGCGCAGGCCGCGTACCACCACGCCGGCGCCCTGTTCGCGCACGAACTGCATCAACAGGCCGGAAAATCCGGTCACGCGTACGTTGGGGCAGTCGGCCAGTACCGCCATCGCCATTTCCACGCGCTCCTGCAGGTTGAAAAAGGATTGCTTCGAGGTGTTCTCCGCCACCGCGACGACTACTTCGGAAAACAGCCCGGCGGCACGGCGCACGATATCCTCGTGACCGCGGGTGAGGGGGTCGAAGGTGCCGGGATAGACCGCTTTAGGTTTCATGGCGCAATTTTAGCAGGTGATAGCAAACATTGCCCGCCCTGCCGTGCTTGTGGATTTCCCAGCCGGCCGGTTCCGCCAGCGGCGCCTCGGCTTCCACGTACACCGCGCCGTCCGGCGCCAGATGGCCGGCTAGCTGTGGCAGCAGCTTTTGCAGCCAGTCCTGGCCGAAGGGCGGGTCGAGGAAGATGACGTCGAAGGCTTGCGTATCCTGCGCCAGGAACTGCAGGGCATCCATGCGCAGGATGCGTGCCCGCTCGGCCTTGAGCAGGGCAGCGTTGGCCGTCAGCGCGCGGTGCACTGCAGGGTTCTGTTCCACCAGCACCACCGAGCTTGCGCCGCGCGACAGCGCCTCGAAGCCCAGCGCGCCGCTGCCTGCGAACAGGTCGAGGCAGGCCTTGCCGTACATTTCCTGCCCCAGCCAGTTGAACAGCGTCTGCCGCACACGATCCGGCGTCGGGCGCAGGCCGAGCGCGTCGGGAAAGCGCAGCAGGCGGCTGCGCCATTCACCGGCGCCGATGCGTACAGTATTCATCCGGCTCGCAATCAAAATCAGGGCAAGGCGCTGAAGACGAAGCCAACTCGACCATCATTTTGATTCCGGGCCGGAGTCGCCGACAATCACCGTCACCATCTTGTCCGGGTCGATGCGGCGCTTGAACGCATCCCTGATCTGCGCCGTCGTCACTTTGTCGACCTGTTTGTTGAAATCGTCCAGGTAGGTCAGCGGCAGCTGGTAGAAGCCGATCACCGCCAGGTAGTCGAGGATCTTGCCGTTGCTGTCGATACGCAGCGGGAAGCCGCCGATGATATTGTCCTTGGCCGCTTTCAGTTCCTTGGCGCTGGGGCCATCCTGGATGAATTTCTTCAGTGTTTCGCGTACCAGCGCCAGCGCCTGGGCGGTCTGCTCGCGCATGGTCTGCAGGCCAATCTGGAACGGCCCATCCTGCCGCAGTGGCAGGAAGTAGCTGTAGACGCTGTAGGCCAGACCGCGCTTCTCGCGCACTTCTTCGGTCAGGCGCGAGACAAAGCCGCCACCGCCGAGGACGTAATTGCCCACGTACAGCGGGAAATAGTCCGGGTCGCCGCGCCGCATGCCGGGATAGCCCAGCAGGATGTGCGACTGCGCGGCCGGGTGGGCGATGCGTTGCTCCACCGCGGCGGTTGGCAGCGGTACCGGCGGGGTCACGCTCTGCGCTGCGCCGACCGGCAGATTCGCGGTCAGCTGTTCGGCCACCTGTTCGGCCTGGGCGCGGCTGATATCGCCGATGATGGCGACCACCGCGTTGCTGCGCGTGTAATGGGCGCGGTGGAAGGCGGCCAGGTCGTCGCGGCCGATTTTCTCCACGGTTTCCGGCTCCACCTTCTCGTCCAGCGCATAAGGGTGGTTGCCGTACAGCGCCTTGCCGAACGCCTTGGCGGTAATGCTTTCGGGCTGAGTTGCCGCTTCGCGCAGGCCGGCGATGACGCGCGCCTTCTCCCGCTCCAGTACGGCGGCGGGGAAATCCGGCTGTTGCAGCAGGGAAGCGAACAGTTGCAGCGCGCCGCTGCGCTCGCGTTCGCTGGACAGGGTACGCAGCTTGAGGCCGGCACGGTCAGCGTCGAAATCGCCGCCCAGTTGCGCGCCGAGGTCGGCAAAACGGTTGGAGATCCGGTCGTCGCTCAGGCCGCCCGCCCCCAATGACAGCAGGCTCTGGGTCAATGCCGCCACCCCGGCCTTTTCCGCCACGTCGTGGCTGCTGCCGGCAGCGAAGCCGACGCTGAGGTCGAGGATGGGCAGGTCGTGGTTCTCGACGAAATACACCTGCGCTCCGGAGGCGCTCTGCCAGTGCTGGGTGGGCAGGCCGGCATGGGCCGTTGCCGCACACAGGAAGAGTGCGATGGCCATTAATGTCTGCTTAGTGGTGGCCATGCGGCACCTCCTTGTGCTTGGGGGCGTTTTCGTCGATCGGTTGCGGGTCGAGCACCGCCACGGTCAGCGTGTCGTCCACCAGGTACTTGCGCGCCGCCGCCTGCACCTGCTCGGCGGTGACCGCCTGCAGGCGGCGCGGGTAGTCGTCGAGATCGCGCCAGGAAAGACCGGTGCCTTCCAGCATGCAGGTCTGCATCGGCTGGTAGAACATGGAGTCGCGGTGGTAAGCATCGGCAGCGATGAACTGCGGCTTGACACGCTGTAACTGCTCATCGCTGC
>DAOMFG010000104.1:0-6243 GCA_035429685.1 Methylophilaceae bacterium
GACCAGCAACTAAAGCGCCAGCCACCCGCCGATCAACGCAGCCAGCTTGAACAGCAGCACCAGCTCCAGCGCCGGGAATGCGAGTAAAATCAGCAGCAGCAATAGCAAATACACAATCAAACGATCCTTATGAACGTCATTCTCGTCCTGACCAACCTGCCCGACCGGGAAAGCGCCGGGAAAATAGCGGCCCACCTGATAGAAAAGCGCCTAGCCGCCTGCGTCAACATCCTGGCTCCTTGCACTTCAATCTACCACTGGCAGGGCAAAACCGAAAGCACGCAGGAAATCCCGCTGCTGATCAAAACCACCGAAGAGCGTTACACCGAGCTGGAACAGGCCATACGCGCGCTTCATCCCTACGAACTTCCCGAAATCATCCATGTCCCAGTGACTGGCGGCCTGCCAGCCTATTTGAACTGGGTATCCGAAGAGGTTTCGTCCTGATGCTGCGTATCCTAGTATTGCTGTTCGGCCTGCTGGCCGCACCGGCGTTTGCCGCCGATATTTCTTCCGGCAAAAACGCGCTCTTCGACGAACCGCAGGGCGCGATTCTGGAGCCGGATCAGGCGTTCAAGCTGGCAGTCGGCGCTGTCGACGGCCAGACCCTGAAGGCCAGCTTCACCATCGCCCCCGGCCATTACCTCTACCGCGACCGCATCAGCTTCAAATTGAAGCCCGGCTCGGCGGGTAGCGTCGCAAGCGTCGATCTACCGCCGGGCGAGGCCAAGCATGACCCCAATTTCGGCGATACCGCGGTCTACCACCACAGCTTCGATGCCACGATACACCTGCAACATGGTGCGGCTGCCCCAGCCGCGATCGCCCTGCTGGCGAGCTACCAGGGGTGCAGCGCAACCGGGCTGTGCTATGCGCCCATTCGCAAGACCTTCGACATCGCCCTCCCAGTCGCCGGCGATACCGGCGTGGCGCCTGCGGAACCCGACGAGAACGACCGCATTGAATCCCTGCTGCAAGGCGGCAGGCTGTGGCTGGTCGCGCTCGGCTTTTTCGGTTTCGGCTTGCTGCTATCGCTGACGCCGTGCGTGCTGCCGATGATCCCCATCCTGTCCAGCATCATTGTCGGCCAGGGCGCGCACCCCACCCGTCTGCACGCCTTCAACCTGTCGCTGGCGTACACGCTGGGCATGGCGCTGGCGTACACGCTGGCAGGCATCGCCGCCGGGCTGTCCGGCCATCTCATCAGTTCCGCCCTGCAGAATCCGTGGGTGCTTGGTTTCGGCGCCTTGCTGTTCGTCCTGCTGGCGCTTTCCATGTTCGGCCTCTACGAACTGCAATTGCCGAGCGGCCTGGAAAGCCGCGTGGTCGGCCTGACCAACCGCATCAAGGGCGGACACTTCGCCGGGGTGTTCGTCATGGGCATGTTGTCGGCGCTGATCCTCAGCCCGTGCGTGGCGGCGCCGCTGGCGGGCGCATTGCTATACATCGGCCAGACCCATGACGTGCTGCTGGGCGGCGTGGCGCTGTTCTTTCTGTCCCTGGGCATGGGCGTACCGCTGCTGGCAATAGGTGCATCAGCCGGCGCCTTGCTACCGAAAACCGGGCCGTGGATGAATGCAGTGCGCAATTTCTTCGGCGTGGTGATGCTGGGCATGGCGGTGTGGTTGATCAGGCCGGTGATTCCAGCAGCGGTGCAACTGGCGCTGTGGGCAGCGTTGCTGATCGTGCCGGCCATCTACCTGCATGCGTTGGAGGCGCTACCGCCCAGAGCGAGCCGCTGGGCCAAATTGTGGAAGGGTGTCGGCATCATCGCGCTGGTGTGCGGCGTGGCGCTGCTGCTGGGGGCGTTGTCTGGCAGCAAGAGCCCGTTACAGCCGCTGGCCGGACTATACGGAGCCACTGCCGAAAAACCCAGGGCACTGCCGTTCCAGCGCGTGGAATCCTTGAGCGAACTGGAGGCGACGATCAAGCAGGCCAAGGGCAAGTTGATCATGCTGGACTTCTACGCCGACTGGTGCGTGTCCTGCAAGGAGTACGAGCAGTTCACCTTCAGCGACCCGCGCGTCGGCAGGCTGCTGAAGGACGTGATCCTGTTGCAGGCCGATGTCACGGCAAATTCGCCGGAAGATAACGCCATGCTGCAGCGGTTCGGCCTGTTCGGCCCGCCCGGCATCATTTTCTTCGACCGGGAAGGTGCTGAAATCCCGCAGGTCAAAACCGTGGGCTATCAGGATGCGGACCGCTTCCTGGTCACGCTCAACACGCTTTACAGCCGCAAGGACGGCGAGTGCGCACCGACGCTAGACTGCTGATCGCCCTTCTGCTGGCGGTCATGACGACTTTGGCGGCGGTCAAGGCATTGACTCCCGACCGAAGCAAACCCGCCAATATCAGCAGCAGCGAGGCACTGTTTGCCGCCAGTTTTCCCGATGCCAGCGGCAAAATGCAACCGCTCGGCCAGTGGCGTAACCGGGTATTGGTGGTCAACTTCTGGGCGACCTGGTGTCCGCCCTGCCGCGAAGAAATGCCGGAGCTTTCCGGATTGCAGGAAAAATACCAGTCCGGCGGACTAACCGTGATTGGCCTCGCTACCGATGATGTCGACAAAATGCGGGAATATGTGCGGAAAAACTCGCTTGCCTACCTGCTGCTCGCAGGCGATTTCGAAGCCGCCAGCTTGGCTGCCAGCCTCGGCAACGACAAAAACGTCCTGCCTTATACCGTGGTGATCGGACAGGATGGCAGGGTGGTCGCAACTTACTTCGGTCGCCTCGATATGCGGGTTCTGGAACAAGTCCTCCAGCCCTTGCTCAGCATCTCCCGCTAACCATATGAAAAAACTGGAATTTCGCTAAATTTCGGCAATTCTCTGGACAATTACCACCTATTTGCGGCAAACTTGCACCCTTGCAACCACGCCTGCGTGTTGAAAAAACGACTTAAAATGGCCGAAAAATCCATCATCGTGCTGCATGGCCCCAACCTCAATCTGCTCGGGTTGCGGGAACCGCAACATTACGGCAGCGCCACACTGGACAGTATCAACCAGCGCCTGACGGCACGGGCGAAATCCGCCGGCGCGACCCTGGAAGCTTTCCAGAGCAACAGCGAAGCCGAACTGGTCAACAAGGTGCAATCGCTGGCCGGTCACGAAGTCGATTTCATTCTCATCAATCCTGCTGCCTTCACCCATACCTCGGTCGCTCTGCGAGATGCGCTGGCAGCAGTCAAGATACCGTTTATCGAAGTACACCTCTCCAACGTGCATGCTCGCGAGTCTTTCCGCCACCACTCCTATTTCTCCGACATCGCTGTCGGCGTCATTTGCGGTCTGGGTGCGCAAGGCTATGAGCTGGCGCTGGAGTATGCCATCAATAACCTACAAGACTGAATCTGGGGACATCCATGGATCTGCGCAAACTCAAGAAACTGATCGACCTGGTCGAGGAATCCGGCATCTCCGAGCTGGAATTGACCGAAGGCGAAGAAAAAGTCCGCATCAGCCGCCAACCGGCCGGCGGCCAAGTGCAGTACGCTCCGGCCTACATGCAGCACCCCGCGATGCACACGGCGCCGTCGGCTGCACCTGCCGCTGCCCCCGCCGCCGAACCGGCTGCGCCGGTCATTGATGGCCACGTGGTCAAGTCGCCCATGGTCGGCACCTTTTACCGCGCCTCGTCACCGGAAGCCAAGCCCTTCGTCGATGTCGGCACCAGCGTCGCCGTCGGCGACACGCTATGTATCATCGAAGCCATGAAGCTGCTGAACGAGATCGAAAGCGATCATGGCGGCGTCATCAAGGCCATCCTGGTCGAGAACGGTCAGCCGGTCGAATACGGCGAACCGCTGTTCATCATCGGCTAAATAAAAGGGTTCCCCATGTTCGAGAAAGTCCTCATCGCCAATCGTGGCGAGATTGCTTTGCGAATCCAGCGCGCCTGCCGTGAACTGGGTATCAAGACCGTCGCTGTGCACTCCGAGGCGGATCGCGAAGCCAAGTACGTCAAATTGGCCGACGAATCGGTCTGCATCGGCCCGGCACCTTCCAGCCAGAGCTATCTGCATGTCCCGGCCGTGATCAGCGCGGCCGAGGTGACCGATGCCGAAGCCATCCATCCCGGCTACGGCTTCCTGTCGGAAAACGCCGACTTCGCCGAGCGCGTGGAACAGTCCGGCTTCGTGTTCATCGGCCCACGCCCGGAAACCATTCGCCTGATGGGCGACAAGGTCAGCGCCAAGGACGCCATGAAGAAAGCCGGCGTGCCCTGCGTGCCCGGATCGGACGGTGCTTTGGGGGATGATGCCGATGAAATCCTGCGCATGGCCAAACAGATCGGCTACCCGGTTATCATCAAGGCCGCCGGCGGCGGCGGCGGACGCGGCATGCGCGTGGTGCATACCGAGGCTGCGCTGCTCAATGCAGTCAGCATGACCAAGGCCGAGGCGCAGGCCGCCTTCGGCAATCCCATGGTGTACATGGAAAAATTCCTTACCCAGCCGCGCCATATCGAAATACAGGTACTGGCCGACGAGCATGGCAACGCCGTCTATCTGGGCGAACGCGACTGTTCCATGCAGCGTCGCCATCAAAAAGTGCTGGAAGAAGCCCCGGCGCCGGGTGTGGATCGCAAGCTGATCGCCACCATCGGCGAACGCTGCGCCGAAGCTTGCCGGACCATAGGATACCGTGGTGCCGGCACCTTCGAGTTCCTCTACGAAAACGACGAATTCTATTTCATCGAGATGAACACTCGGGTACAGGTGGAACATCCGGTCACCGAACTTATCACCGGCATCGACATCGTACAAACGCAGTTGCGCGTTGCCGCCGGCGAAATACTGCCGTTCAAGCAGAAGGACATCCAACTGCGCGGCCATGCCGTGGAATGCCGCATCAACGCCGAGGATCCGCACAACTTCGTGCCTTCGCCAGGCCGCATCACCACTTTCCATATCCCGGGCGGGCCTGGCATCCGCGTCGATACCCATGCCTATCAGGGCTATATGGTGCCGCCCCACTACGACTCCATGATCGGCAAGCTGCTGGCTTACGGCGACACCCGCGAGCAGGCGCTCAACCGCATGCGCATCGCGCTGTCGGAAATGGTGGTGGAAGGGATCAAGACCAACATCCCGCTACATCTCGAACTGATGAACGACGGCGAGTTCCGCCAGGGCGGCACCAGCATCCATTATCTGGAACACAAGCTGGGCATCACCAGCAAATAATGTCCTGGCAATTGCTCAAAATCGAAGCCGGGGAAGAGTCCGCCGAAATTTTGAGCGATGCCCTGATGGAACTGGGCGCGCTTTCCGTCAGCATCGAGGATGCCGATGCCGCTACCGACGACGAACTGCCCATCTTCGGCGAGCCGGGCGAGGCGCCACCTGGCATGTGGCACCACAACGTCGTCAGCGCCCTGCTCCCCGCCAATACTGCCGCGGATACCCTGCTCCGCGAACTGGAGCAGTCCACCGGACTGGGGCCGCTGAATTACGCGGTGGACACCATTGCCGAACAGGACTGGGTGCGCGCCACCCAGTCGCAGTTCGAACCCATCCGCGTTAGAGACAACCTGTGGATCGTGCCTTCCTGGCACGCCGCGCCCAATCCAGCCGCCCTCAACATCGTGCTCGACCCTGGCCTCGCCTTCGGCACCGGCAGCCACCCCACTACCCACCTTTGTCTCGCCTGGCTGGCCGATCACTTGCACGCCGGAGAGTCCGTGCTCGATTACGGCTGCGGCTCCGGCATCCTGGCCATCGCCGCCAAGCGGCTGGGCGCAGACAATGTACTCGGGACCGACATCGACCCACAGGCCATGGAAGCCAGCCACTACAATGCCGACAATAACCGCGCCGAGGTGCGCTTTGTATTGCCGGATAAAATGCCGGCGTTTGTGGCCGACGTAGTGGTCGCCAACATCCTCGCCAGCCCGCTCAAGGTGCTGGCACCTGCCTTGGCCGGCTATTGCCGTCACGGCGGACGCATTGTCTTGTCCGGCATCCTGCGCGAACAGGCCGAGGACGTCAGCGCCACCTACGCCGCCTGGTTCGACATGCATGCCCCGGTCGTCATGGAAAACTGGGTACTGCTGACGGGAACCAAACGATGAGCCTGGTCGCCACCTGCTCGGCATGCGGCACCCGTTTCCGGGTGCGACCGGAACAATTGGCCGCGCATCGCGGCGACGTGCGTTGCGGCAAGTGCAGCCACGTATTCAACGCATTGGAAAACCTGTCCGAAACTGCTTCTAGCGCTTCGCCTTCAACCATTGTGGT
>DAOMFG010000105.1:0-6191 GCA_035429685.1 Methylophilaceae bacterium
CCCGCGATGTCGCCGTCAAGAATTTCATCCACTTCCAAACGTTCATTGGCATGCATCTGCACGATCCGGCCGATACGCTCCTTGCGCCCCTTGACCGAGTTGTAAATGGTATCGCCCTTCTTCAGCACGCCGGAATAAACGCGCACGAAGGTCAATTGACCGACGAACGGATCGGTCATCAACTTGAATGCCAGTGCGGAGAAGTTCTCCTTGTCGTCAGCCTTGCGAGTGGCCACCTCACCAGATTCGGTTTCACCCTTGACGTCCGGGATATCCACCGGAGATGGCAGCAGTTGCACAACAGCATCCAGCATGCGTTGCACGCCCTTGTTCTTGAACGCGGAACCGCACAGCATCGGCTGAATTTCCGTGGCAATGGTGCGGGCGCGCAGACCCAGAATAATTTCTTCTTCGCTCAGCTCGCCAGACTCGAGATATTTGTTCATCAGATCTTCGGAGGCTTCAGCAGCCGCCTCGACCATGTTCTCGCGCCATTTCTTGGCAAGCTCGACCAGATCAGCCGGAACTTCCTTATACTCAAACTTCATGCCTTGGGACGCTTCGTCCCAGATGATGGCCTTCATCTTGAGCAGATCCACCACCCCAGTGAAAGAGTCTTCCGCACCGATAGGAATTACGATAGGCACCGGATTGGCCTTCAGGCGCGTCTTCATCTGATCGACGACCTTGAAGAAGTTGGCGCCGGTGCGGTCCATCTTGTTGACGAAGGCCAGGCGCGGCACCTTGTACTTGTTAGCCTGACGCCAGACGGTTTCAGACTGCGGCTGCACGCCACCCACTGCACAGTACACCATGCAGGCGCCGTCCAGCACGCGCATCGAACGTTCGACTTCAATCGTGAAGTCCACGTGACCCGGGGTGTCGATGATGTTGAAGCGGTGCTCAGGGAAGGACAAGTCCATCCCCTTCCAGAAACAGGTGGTGGCGGCAGAGGTAATGGTAATGCCGCGTTCCTGCTCCTGCTCCATCCAGTCCATCGTCGCCGCACCATCGTGCACTTCGCCGATCTTGTGGTTCACACCGGTATAAAAAAGGATGCGCTCGGTCGTGGTAGTTTTACCAGCGTCGATGTGCGCACTGATGCCGATGTTGCGGTAACGTTCAATGGGGGTTTTGCGAGCCACGGGGAATACCTTTTACACTGTTCTGATTAAGCTGAATGTTAGAAGAGGAAATGCGAGAAAGCCTTGTTGGCCTCGGCCATGCGATGCACTTCCTCGCGCTTCTTCATAGCAGAACCGCGACCTTCAGAAGCTTCCACCAGCTCGGCCGCCAGACGCAGACCCATGGATTTCTCGCCACGCTTGCGCGCCGCATCACGCAGCCAGCGCATGGCCAGCGCCGTACGACGCACCGGGCGCACCTCTACAGGCACTTGATAGTTGGCACCACCAACCCGACGGCTCTTCACTTCCACCACCGGGCGCAGATTGGTGATCGCCGTGGTAAACACTTCCAGCGGATCCTTGCCGGCCTTGGTTTGAATCTGGTCAAACGCACCATAAATAATGCGCTCGGCAACCGACTTCTTGCCACCAGTCATCAGCACGTTAACAAACTTGGCAAGCTCTTGGCTGCCGAACTTGGGATCGGGCAGAACGTTGCGCTTAGGGACTTCTCTACGTCTTGGCATGGGTTATCTCGCTTCCTGATCTCAAAAATTACGCGGCCTTGGGACGCTTGGCACCGTACTTGGAGCGGGACTGCTTGCGGTCCTTGACGCCTGCGGTATCCAGGCTGCCACGCACCATGTGGTAACGCACACCCGGCAAGTCCTTTACACGACCACCGCGCAGCAGCACCACAGAATGCTCCTGCAGGTTGTGGCCTTCACCGCCGATGTAGCTGATGACTTCATAACCATTGGTGAGGCGCACCTTGGCGACCTTACGCAATGCGGAATTCGGCTTCTTCGGAGTGGTGGTGTACACGCGGGTGCAGACGCCGCGCTTCTGCGGGCAAGCCTCCAGCGCGGGCACCTTGCTCTTCGTTACCACCTTTTGGCGCGGCTTGCGCACCAATTGATTGATCGTTGGCATGTCTTGTAATCCCTAAAAATTACGGGACGGCGAAGCCCGCCATCCCGGAAAAGTCCAGCATTCTATTTTGTGGTCAATGCGTTGTCAAGCAACCTCGGTATCGCCCGCGGTTTCCTGCTCCGTCACTTCCAGCAACACATCGGCCGGCATCGACACCTCTTCGAGCGCCCCGGCGGCAACGTCTTCGCCCGCACCCTGACGCTTGCGCGTCTCGTGGTAGGCGAGGCCGGTACCGGCCGGAATCAGACGGCCGACGATGACATTTTCCTTCAGGCCGCGCAGATCGTCCCGCTTGCCCAGGATGGCGGCTTCGGTAAGGACGCGCGTGGTTTCCTGGAAGGACGCCGCGGAGATGAAAGAATCCGTGGACAACGAAGCCTTGGTGATGCCCAGCAGCACATACTCGTAAGTCGCCGGGCGCTTGTCCTCGGCCACCACGCGTTCGTTTTCTGCCAGCACGTCCGCGCGCTCGACCTGCTCGCCCTGGATGAAGTTGGCATCGCCAGCATCAGTGATGCGCACGCGGCGCAGCATTTGACGCACGATGACTTCGATGTGCTTGTCGTTAATTTTCACGCCCTGCAGGCGATACACGTCCTGCACTTCGTCAATGACATAGCGTGCCAGCGCCTCGACGCCTTGCAGACGCAGAATATCCTGCGGATCGGCCGGGCCGTCAACAATGGTTTCACCCTTGGTCACCACTTGGCCGTCATGCACGGTGACGTGCTTGTCCTTCGGGATCAGAAACTCATTGGCGACACCGTCGAGGTCGGTAATGACCAGACGCTGCTTGCCCTTGGTGTCCTTGCCGAACGACAGGGTGCCGGTGACTTCCGCTAGCATGCCGGCATCCTTGGGCGAGCGCGCTTCGAACAGCTCGGCCACGCGCGGCAGACCCCCGGTAATATCGCGGGTCTTGGAGGATTCCTGCGGAATACGCGCCAGCACTTCTCCCACGCCAACGTCCTGACCATCCTTCACGGTGATGATGCAGCCGATCTGGAAGGTAATGTTGACCGGAGTATCGGTGCCGGCAATCTTCACTTCGCTACCATTCTCGTCCAGCAGCTTGACCTGCGGACGCAGCCCCTTGGACTGGCCCCCGCGCTGTTTGGGATCAATCACCACCAGCGAGGACAGGCCGGTGACTTCATCGATCTGCTTGGCGACGGTCACGCCTTCTTCCACGTTCTCGAACTTCACGCGCCCGGAGTACTCGGTAATGATCGGTCGGGTGTGCGGATCCCAGGTTGCCAGTGCCTGACCGGCCTTGACCTGCTTGCCGTCCATGGCGTTCAGCGTGGCGCCGTACGGCACCTTGTGGCGTTCGCGTTCGCGGCCGTTTTCATCGGCGATGATCGCTTCGCCATTGCGCGAAATCACGATCTGCTCGCCGCGCACGCTGGTCACGTAGCGCATGGTGGAAGTAAAGCGCACCACGCCGTTGGACTTGCTTTCCACTTGGCTGACAGAAGCGGTACGCGATACCGCGCCGCCGATGTGGAAGGTACGCATGGTGAGCTGGGTGCCCGGTTCGCCGATCGACTGCGCAGCGATCACGCCGACTGCTTCGCCAATGCTGATCAGCTTACCGCGACCCAAGTCACGGCCGTAGCACTTGGCACAGATGCCGTAGCGGGTATCACAAGTCAGCGCCGTACGCACCTTGACTTCGTCGACGCCCAGGCTGTCGATGGTATCTACTTCGTCTTCGGTCAGCAGAGTGCCAGCCGCCAGTACCACTTCCTGAGTTTCAGGATGCAGGATGTCGAGCGCAGTCACGCGGCCGAGGATGCGGTCGCGCAGCGGCTCGACCACCTCGCCGCCCTTGACCAGCGCCTTGGTTACCAGGCCTTCGCTGGTACCGCAATCATGCTCGGTCACCACCAGATCCTGCGTCACGTCCACCAGACGCCGCGTCAGATAGCCGGAGTTAGCAGTCTTCAGCGCGGTATCGGCCAAGCCCTTACGGGCACCGTGGGTGGAAATAAAGTATTGCAGCACGTTGAGACCGTCGCGGAAGTTAGCGGTAATCGGCGTCTCGATGATGGAGCCGTCCGGCTTCGCCATCAGGCCGCGCATACCGGCCAGCTGGCGCACCTGCGCAGCAGAACCGCGGGCACCAGAGTCGGCCATCATGTAAATGGCATTGAAGGATTCCTGGCGCAGCGCCTTGCCGTCTTTTTGCACCAGCACGCCGGCCTGGTCCAGCACGTCTTCTTCGCGCAGCTGCTTCATCATGGCTTCCGCCACCTTGTCACCGGCGCGACCCCAGATATCCACCACCTTGTTGTAGCGTTCGCCCTGGGTCACCAAGCCAGACACGTACTGGTCTTCGATTTCCTTTACTTCGCCTTCGGCGGCAGCGATCAGCTCCGCCTTTTCCGGCGGCACCAGCATGTCGTTGATGCTGATGGAAATGCCGGCGCGAGTTGCGTAGCTGTAGCCAGTGTACATCAGCTTGTCGGCGAAGATCACCGTTTCGCGGATACCCACCTTGCGGAAGCTGGCGTTGATCAGCTTGGAGATTTCCTTCTTCTTCAGCGCACGGTCGATCACGCTGAACGGCAGGCCGACCGGCAGGATTTCCGACAACAGCGCACGGCCCACGGTCGTTTCGTAGCGCGTGATCTTCTCCAGCTTCTCGCCTTCGGCGCCCCACTCGTATTCCTTGATGCGCACGGTGATGCGGGCGTGCATGTCCACATGGCCGAGTTGGTAGGCGCGCTGCACTTCAGCCACATCGGTAAAGCGCATGCCTTCACCCTTGGCGCGCAGCTTCTCGCGGGTCATGTAGTACAGACCCAGCACGATATCCTGCGACGGAACAATAATCGGCTCGCCGTTGGCTGGGGACAGCACATTGTTGGAGGCCAGCATCAGGGTGCGGGCTTCCATCTGCGCTTCCAGCGACAGTGGCACATGGACGGCCATCTGGTCGCCGTCGAAGTCAGCGTTGAACGCCGCGCAAACCAGCGGATGCAGCTGGATCGCCTTGCCTTCGATCAGGGTCGGCTCGAACGCCTGGATACCCAGGCGGTGCAGCGTCGGCGCGCGATTCAGCAGGACCGGATGCTCGCGGATCACGTCTTCGAGGATATCCCAGACTTCTGGGCCTTCTTCTTCAACCTTCTTCTTGGCTGCCTTGATGGTTGTGGCCAGTCCAAGCACTTCCAGCTTATGGAAAATGAACGGCTTGAACAGTTCCAGCGCCATCTTCTTCGGCAGGCCACACTGGTGCAGCTTGAGTTGCGGACCCACCACGATGACGGAACGGCCGGAGTAGTCGACGCGCTTGCCCAGCAGATTCTGACGGAAACGACCGCCCTTACCCTTGATCATGTCGGCCAGAGACTTCAACGGGCGCTTGTTGGCGCCGGTCATGGCCTTGCCGCGGCGGCCGTTATCCAGAAGCGAATCCACCGATTCCTGTAGCATGCGCTTTTCGTTGCGCACGATGATTTCAGGCGCCTTCAGTTCCAGCAGGCGCTTCAGGCGATTGTTACGGTTGATGACGCGACGATATAGATCGTTCAGGTCGGAAGTAGCGAAGCGGCCGCCATCCAGCGGCACTAGCGGACGCAGTTCCGGCGGTAGCACTGGCAGCACTTCCAGGATCATCCACTCCGGCTTGATGCCGGACTTCTGGAACGCTTCCAGCACCTTCAGGCGCTTGGCAATTTTCTTGATCTTGGCTTCGGAACCGGTTGCAGAAAGTTCCTGGCGCAGCTTTTCGACCACGCTGTGCAGATCCATGGTGCGCAGCAACTCACGCACACCCTCGGCACCCATGATGGCGCTGAATTCGTCGCCGTATTCTTCCACCTTGGCCAGGTAGTCGTCTTCGGTCAGCAGCTGGCAACGAGTCAGCGGGGTCATGCCCGGGTCAATCACGATGTAGGCTTCGAAGTACAGCACGCGCTCGATGTCGCGCAGGGCGATGTCCAGCACCATGCCCAGACGGCTGGGCAGAGACTTCAGAAACCAGATGTGGGCGACCGGCGAGGCTAGCTCGATGTGGCCCATGCGCTCGCGCCGCACCTTGGACAGAGTGACTTCGACGCCGCACTTTTCGCAGATCACGCCGCGATGCTTGAGGCGCTTGTACTTGCCGCACAGGCACTCGTA
>DAOMFG010000106.1:0-1585 GCA_035429685.1 Methylophilaceae bacterium
GTCTTACACGGGCAGATCTCTGCTTCGCCTGCGCTTTCTCCCTATAGTCCATGTAAACCATCCACCAAGCCAGCGCCAGCAAGAGGAGAAGAGCGCCGAGCACATACGGCAACCAATCCCTCCTGCCGCGGCCGATAATCACGATGTTTTCCGACTGCAGGGCGATCGAATGATGCGCCGAAGGCATGGCGGAACGGTAGGCCAGCAACAGGGGCTCCGGGTCGATCTGTAGCAGACGGGCATAGTTACGGATGAACCCACGAACGAAAGTGACATCGGGCAGGGATGCGGTGTCGCCAGCTTCCAGCGCCAGCAACTGATTCCTGCTAAGCCGCAGCTTGCCTGCCGCATCCTCGATGCTCATGCCGCATTGTTCACGCGCCGCGGTCAGCAAAGCGCCCGCCCCGACCGGGCCTGTGCCATCATCCGTCATCACGCCGCCTTCCTGTGTTGATTCGCTCATTTTTGTCCGGACAGATACGCCTTGGCCTGCTCTGATTTAGGATACTTGTTTTTCAGCAGCATGCCATAGCTGGCCTCGGCGCCGGCATCCCCCAACGCCCGTTCGATGCGCACACCCAGCCACAGCATCTCCGCGGTTGGCTCAGCACAACGGGTCGACTGATTGAACTCCTCCCGCGCCCTGGCATACTCTGCGCGCCCATACGCGATCTGGGCAAGCTGATAGGACGCCTGGCACATGCCGGGCCGCAGCTCCAGCGCGCGCAGCAGGTAGGTTTCGGCCGCACTGTCGTCACCCTTCTTAAGCACACACCTGGCCGCGTTGAGGTAAGCCATTTCCGGGGTATCGTACAAGGGGTTCTTGAGTGCCAGCTTGAACTCGCTGATGGACTCGTCGATGCGGTTGCGGGCGCAGAGAAACGCGCCGTAGTTGTTATGCATGTCCGAGTTTGTCGGATCCAGTTGCAGTGATTTCCTGTAATTGCTCTCGGCCTTGGCCTCCTCGTTCAGTGCCGTATACACCAGCCCCAGTCCACCGTAGGCCGGCGCGTACTCCGGGTCGATGCTGATCGCTTCGCTGAACTCTTCCAGCGCAACCGCCTGCATGCCGCGGGCGTAATACCCCGAGGCGAGTTCGGTATGCACCTTGGCGCGATTGCGCGCCGAGGTTTCCTGTTTGCTGACATTGTAAGGGTTGACACGTTCCGTTACGCATCCGGCCAGGGCTACGACCATCCACAACAGCAACAGCGGTTTTTTCATGCGGCGGCCTCCAGAACCAGTTTATGTGTGCGTCTGGTCTTGTCTTTGACTTTTCCTGCCAACTGCCCACACGCCGCGTCGATGTCCTCGCCGCGCGTCTTGCGGGTAGTCACCACGTAGCCGGCCTGCATCAGCACGTCGCGGAAGCGGCGGATATTCTCCGGCCTGGAGGTCTCGTAGCCGCTGTCGGGGAAGGGATTGAACGGGATCAGGTTGAACTTGCACGGCACGTCTTTCACCAGGTTCAACAACTGCCTGGCGTGCTCGACTGTGTCATTGACCCCATCCAGCATCACGTATTCGAAGGTGACAAAATCGCGCGGCGCCTTTTCCAGATAGCGCCGGCAAGCTGCCATCAACT
>DAOMFG010000106.1:1608-6176 GCA_035429685.1 Methylophilaceae bacterium
GATATTTCCTGTTGATCGGCACGATCTGGTCACGCAGCGCATCGTTGGGCGCGTGCAGCGATACCGCCAGCGCCACCGGACAGGCGTCGCGCAACCGGTCCATGGCCGGCACCAGACCGGAGGTAGATACCGTCACGCGACGGCGGCTCAGGCCGTAGGCCGAGTCATCCAGCATGATATTGAGCGCGGTGACAACGTTGTCGAAATTGGCCAGCGGCTCGCCCATGCCCATCATGACCACGTTGGAGATGACGCGCGCCCCTTTCGGGTCGCGCCCCAGGGCTTTATTGGCCAGCCACAGCTGGCCAATGATTTCCGACACGTCGAGATTGCGGTTGAAACCCTGGCGGCCAGTGGAGCAGAACGTGCACTCCAGCGCGCAGCCAACCTGGGAGGACACGCACAGCGTACCGCGGTCGGCCTCGGGGATGAATACGCTTTCGACGCCGTTGCCGGCACCGACATCGATCAGCCACTTACGCGTGCCGTCTTCGGAAATTTGCTCCAGCTTGACTGCAGGCGGTCGGATTTCAGCCACCTGCGCGAGTTTTTCGCGCAGGCTCTTGGCGACATCGGTCATCTGCGCAAAATCGTTCACGCCGAAGTGGTGCATCCAGCGCATCATCTGCTTGGCACGAAACGGCTTCTCACCTAACTCGGCAAAAAATTCGGCGAGCCTGGGCTGATCGAAATCGAGCAGATTGACGGTCATTCAGACTTATTTGCCGAAGAAATAGGCAATTTCGATGGCAGCGTTCTCTGCGGAATCGCTGCCATGCACGGCGTTGGCATCGATGCTTTCGGCGAAATCGGCACGGATGGTGCCTGCCGCCGCTTCCTTGGGATTGGTGGCACCCATCAGTTCGCGGTTCTTGGCAACGGCATTCTCGCCTTCCAGCACCTGGATCATCACCGGGCCGGAAATCATGAACTTGACCAGATCCTTGAAGAAAGGGCGCTCCCTGTGTACCGCATAGAAGCCTTCGGCCTCGGCTTGCGACAGTTGCGCCATCCTGGCGGCAACGATCTTGAGACCGTTGGTCTCGAAGCGGGAATAGATCTTGCCGATCACGCTCTTGGCAACAGCGTCGGGTTTGATGATGGACAGGGTACGTTCAACAGCCATGGTGACTCCAGAAAGTTAAGTGAATGAAAGATCGATAAAATACCATTTTGGCCGCCCGCCGTCCATTTCAAGCTGACGTTCGCGCTAGTCAGGCTTGTCGTGGAACGTCCTGTTTCCGGCATTTCTGCCGATATCGATAGGCCAGCAGAATCGCCAACCCAGCAACGTTGGGCAGCCAGACTTCCGGCGTCGCCCACGGAACGCCATCAATGGTGAAATCGGACAGTGGCCAGAAAATGGGCGTGGGAAAATAACGCAAACTGTGGAAGGGAAAATCCAGCACGATATGGAACGGCCACGCCAGCATGGCGAAAGCGATGTCGCGCCGGAACAGCGCCACCAGCCCCACCACCGGCAGGCTGATGACGAAGCTGTGCCAGAGATCATAGGAGACGAACAGCCAGTGCGGCAGGGTATGCAGCAGCGGCGGGCCAAAATGGTAGCTGCCGTCCCATATCCTCACCACCATCAGAGCGCCGAAGGAAACCAGGTCCGGCAGCGCCCCGAACAGCATGGCCAGCCAAGGGTGGCTGCGCTGGCCGAACAATCCGTACCCCCACAGAGCATGGCTGAACGTATCCAAGAAAGCCCTTCCTTTCCGTCTTCGAGACATGCATTGTATGCCAAACACGATGCCGCTTGAGCGAAGCGGCATGCTGTATTAGGCTGGCAGTCATTGCCAGCCTTGCTAAGATTGAAATCCATGCGCCGCATCCTCATTTTTCTCATCCTCCTGGCCGCTGCCGCCAGTGCCTTCTGGTGGTTCACCCGCCCCAAGCCGATACCGGTGGTGCTGGTGGAGGTCGGGCGCGGCACGGTGGAAGCCAGCGTCTCCAATACCCGCGCCGGTACTGTGGAAGCCTGCCAGCACACCAGGCTGTCACCTATTACCGGCGGGCGCATCGCCTATATGGGCGTCAAGAAAGGCGACCACGTCAAAAAGGGGCAGGTGCTGATCCGTCTGTGGAATGACGACCAGCAGGCACAAAGCGGCTTGGCGCAGACCCAGGTCGAATCGGCGCGCAAGCGGGTGGGTGAAATCTGCGCCATGGCAGATAGCGCCGAACGCGAAGCGGCGCGCATGACCAAGCTGCGGGTCAAGGGCTTCATTTCCGAAGGCGGCGAAGAAAAAGCCCGCTACGAAGCGCAATCCCGTCGCGCCGCCTGCGAGGCGATGAGCGCAGACGTCACACAGGCCCAGGCGCGGGTGACCGTAACGCGCGTAGAACAGGGTCGTACCGTTCTGGTGGCGCCGTTCGACGGCACCGTGGCTGATATCGTCGGCGAACTGGGCGAATACACCACACCCTCGCCGCCCGGCGTGGCGACGCCGCCGGCTATCGATCTGATCGACGACTCCTGTCTCTACATTGAGGCGCCGATGGACGAGGTGGATGCACCCAAGATCCGCCCCGGCCAGCCGGCCCGGGTCACGCTGGATGCGCTGCCGGGCAAGGTGTTGCCGGCGCACGTCAGGCGCGTCGCGCCTTACGTGGTGGCGGTGGAAAAACAGGCGCGCACCGTAGACGTAGAGGCCAATCTCGATCAGCCGCCGCCGCCCGGAGAACTGCTGGTGGGCTACAGCGCCGATCTGGAGGTCATCCTCGACAGCCGCGACAACGTGCTGCGCGTACCTACCTCGGCCCTGCTGGAGGGCGACAAGGTGCTGCTCTACCAAGCCGCCAGCCGCAAGTTGGAGGAGCGCTCCCTCAAGACCGGCATCGCCAACTGGGAATATACCGAGGTGCTGGAGGGGCTGAACGCCGGCGACCGCATCGTCACTTCGCTGGAACGCGATGGCGTGAAAGCCGGCGCGCTGGCCAGGCTGGAAGAAAATCCCCCGGCCAAATAGGCTGAACGACCGATGCGCCTGATCGAACTCAGCGGCATAGCACGCACTTTCCAGCTAGGCGACAGCAAAGTGCACGCGCTGCGCGGCATCAACCTCGGCATCGCGCCCGGCGAGTATGCTGCCGTCATGGGGCCGTCCGGCTCAGGCAAATCCACCCTGCTCAACCTGCTCGGCCTGCTCGACCGCCCGGATGCCGGCACTTATTTTCTCGAAGGCCGCGATGTCACCACGCTGAGCCCGGACGAGCAGGCGCGGGTACGCAGCGAGCGCATCGGCTTCGTGTTCCAGAGCTTCCACCTGGTGCCGCGCCTGACCGCCGCCGAAAACATCGCCCTGCCGATGATGCTGGCCGGTATCGCCACGGCGGAACGCGGCCGCCGCGTGGCACAGGCGCTCAAGGACTACGGGCTGGCAGACCGTGCCAACCACCGCCCGGACCAGCTTTCCGGCGGGCAGCGCCAGCGCGTCGCCATCGCCCGCGCCACCGTGATGCGCCCGGCCATGCTGCTGGCCGATGAACCCACCGGCAACCTCGACCGCGCCACCGGCGAGGAAGTCATGCGCCTGCTGGAGGCGCTGAACAGCCAGGGCGTCACGCTGATCGTGGTCACCCACGACCAAACACTGGGCGCCCGCGCCCATCGCCAGATCGCCATGCTGGACGGCGCCATCGCCAGCGATACGGCAACCTCATGAACGTCGCCGATACCCTGCGCTACGCCCGTGCCGCTGCCAGCGGTACCCCGCTGCGCACCGGCCTGCTGATCCTCGCCATGTCCATCGGCGTGGCGGCGGTCGTCATGCTCACCGCGCTGGGCGACGGCGCGCGCCGCTACGTGGTAGAAGAGTTTTCCGCCATCGGCAGCAACCTGGTCATCGTGTTGCCGGGGCGTTCGGAAACGCGCGGCTTCAACCCCGGCAATCTAGTCACCAGCACAGTGCGCGACCTGACGGTGGAGGATGCCGAATCTCTGCTGCGCGTGCCCGGCGTGGTGCGCGTCGCGCCTGTGATCATCGGCACCACGGAAATCAACGCGCGCGGAAAACTGCGGGAAACCATGCTGGTCGGCAGTTCCAGCGACTTCATCAAGGTGCGCCACTTGAAGCTGGCCCAGGGGCGTTTCCTGTCGCATGATGCCCTGGGCCACGGCTCGGCAGAAGTGGTACTGGGCGCGCTCATCAGCAGCGAACTGTTCGGCAGCGAAAACCCGCTGGGAAAGACGGTACGCATCGGCGACCGCCGCCTGCGCGTGGTCGGCGTGCTGACCGAGGGTGGGCGCGGCATGGGCATGACCACCAACGAGCTCTTGATCGTGCCGGTGGCGACAGCACAGGCCATGTTCAACAGCAACACCCTGTTCCGCATTTTGGTCGAGACCAGAAGCCGTGCCACAGTCGAAAGCACCAAGGCGGCAGTGCTCAAGACCATCATTGCCCGACACGACGACGAGGAGGACGTGACCGTGATCTCGCAGGATGCGGTATTGCAGACTTTCGACAAGATCCTCGGCGTGCTGACCCTGGGCGTGGCCGGCATCGCCGCCATCAGCCTGGCTGTAGCCGGCATCCTGGTGATGAACGTGATGCTGG
>DAOMFG010000107.1:0-6152 GCA_035429685.1 Methylophilaceae bacterium
GCGACAGCAGCAGTGACGCCAACGTGAATAGTGCCCGCAGCGGGGTCTAAAGCTTCAGGGTGGGGAAGGCTTGGACCAGTTGCCACAGTTTTTCATGGAAATGGTCTTCGCTGCCAAAAATACTCAGGCCGAAAAAATCCTTCCATTGGCCGACCCAGATAATGACCGCGATGCCGCTGGTGAAGCCGACGATGACCGGGTCGGGGATGTACTTGATAGCACCGCCCAGTTTGGCGAATCCCATCAGCAGTAGCATGACGCCGGCCATCAGTGTCGCCACCTGCAAGCCTTCGATGCCGTACTTGGCAGTGATACCTGACAGGATGACGATGAAGGCGCCGGTGGGGCCGGCGATCTGCAGGCGGCTGCCACCGAACAGCGAAGTGAGGGCGCCGGCGACGATGGCAGTGTAAAGCCCTTGTTCCGGCTTGGCGCCGGAGGCGATGGCGAAAGCCATGGCCAGCGGGAGTGCTACGATGCCGACAATCACGCCTGCCAGCAGGTTGTTGGCCCAGTGCGTTTTGGCAAGCAGACCGGCGCGCTTGGCTTCGAGGATGGCGATCATGTTAGAAATCTCCCCACAACGTCTGCATGGCTGCCAAGGCCGCCATGGCGGCGGTTTCAGTACGCAGCACGCGCGCACCCAGCCGCACCGGGATGAAGTCGCGCGACTCCGCCGCCACAACTTCCTGCGGGGCAAAGCCGCCTTCGCAGCCGATCAGCAGGCAGATGTCGCCGGCGGGCTTGGGCAGGTCGCGCAGCGTGTGTTCGGCACCGGGAGCCAGCATCAGTTTCAGCACAAAGGTTTCCGGCTCGCCCAGCCAGTTGATGAGCGGCGTAGGCATGGCGACCGGCGGGACGATGGCGCGGCCGCTCTGCTCGCAGGCGGAAACCACCACGTTCTGCCAGTGCTGGCGGCGCTTGTCGGCGCGCTCGCCGCTGAGCTTGACCACGCTGCGCTCGGTGGCGAGCGGCTGGATGGCGGTCACCCCCAGTTCCACCGATTTCTGCAGGGTGAAATCCATGCGGTCGCCGGAGGAAATGGCCTGCGCCAGCGTCACCTGCAGCGGCGATTCGCGTTCCACCGTGACGAACTCGGTAATCTTGACGCTGACGTCGTCGCGCTCGACGCGTAGTAGTTCGGCGCTGTAGTTGAGACCATCGCCGTTGAACAGGGTAACCCGGTCGCCAACCTTCAGGCGCAGCACACGGGCGGCGTGGCGCGCGGCATTCTCCGGCAGCTGTAGCAGGGCGCCGGGGCCGAGTTTGGCATCGCAGAAAAAGCGTGGTGAGGACATGAGGTTGGCCGTCAGCAGTGGGTGGTAAAATCTGACCTGAATTGTAAAGGAAAAGGAGTCTTCTCATGGTAAGCCTGCAAACCCCGATCTGTGATTTTGGCTGGAAGGCGCCTGATTTCAGCCTGCAGGGCGTGGACGGCAATATCTGGCGCTTGGCTGACATACGGGGCCCCAAGGGAACGCTGGTGATGTTCATCTGCAACCACTGCCCTTACGTCAAAGCCATCCGCCCGCGCCTGGTCAGCGACTTGCGCGAGTTGAAGGCGCTGGGCATCAACGCCATCGCCATCATGTCCAACGACCCGACCGATTACCCGGAAGACGGCTTCGATCACATGCGGGAGGTGGCGCGCGAGTTTGATTTTTCGTTCCCCTACGTGATCGATCCGACCCAGCAGGTCGCCAGAGCCTATGGTGCGATCTGTACCCCCGATTTCTTCGGCTTCAATGCCAATCTGGAATTGCAGTACCGCGGCAGGTTCGACGAATCGCGCAAGGAAACCGCGCCGGACAGCACGCGCGACCTGTTCCACGCCATGAAGCAGGTCGCGGAAACCTGCCAAGGGCCGCGCGAGCAGATTTCGTCCATCGGCTGTTCCATCAAGTGGATTGCAGAGTAACCTTATCGTTAATACGGCCTTGCGGCTATTGCCCAGAGCGCGCAATTCGGGAATAATTGAGCCATTCTCCCGCCGCGGGCAACCATAAAAATATAATTGCCTGACTCCATGGGGAATTCCGAAATGATTTTGAGGTATGGCTTCTGCCTGAAGAGGTAGGAGTCTTTTTCTCTTTAAGCTAAACGATAGGAATGATTATGGCGACTCGTAAAGAACTGGCAAACGCCATCCGCGCACTGGCGATGGATGCTGTCCAGAAGGCAAACTCGGGACACCCGGGCGCCCCGATGGGTATGGCGGATATCGCCGAAGTGCTGTGGAACAACCATTTGCGGCACAACCCGGCCAATCCGAAGTGGGCCGACCGCGACCGCTTCATTCTGTCCAACGGCCACGGCTCCATGCTGATCTACTCGTTGCTACACCTGTCCGGCTACGATCTGCCGATGGACGAAATCAAGACATTCCGCCAACTGCACTCCAAGTGTGCCGGCCACCCGGAATACGGTTACGCCCCTGGCGTGGAAACCACCACCGGCCCGCTGGGTCAGGGCATTACCAACGCCGTCGGCTTCGCCATGGCAGAAAAGCTGATGGCCAACCAGTTCAACAAGCCCGGCCATGAAATCGTCGACCACCGCACTTGGGTGTTCCTGGGTGACGGCTGCATGATGGAAGGCATCTCCCACGAAGCCTGCGCGCTGGCCGGCACCTGGGGCCTGGGCAAGCTGACCGCATTCTGGGATGACAACGGCATCTCCATCGACGGCCACATCGAAGGCTGGTACACCGATGACACCGCCAAGCGCTTCGAAGCCTACGGCTGGCACGTGGTGCCGAACGTCGATGGTCATGATCCAGCAGCCATTAATGCCGCGATCGAAGAAGCCAAGAAGGTTACCGACAAGCCGACCTTGATTTGCACCAAGACTATCATCGGCTGGGGTTCCCCCAACAAGTCCGGCAGCCACGACTGCCACGGTTCCGCGCTGGGCGACGCCGAAGTGGCAGCTACCCGTGCCAACATCGGCTGGGCCCACGAGCCGTTCGTGATCCCCAAGGACGTCTACGAAGGTTGGGATGCCCGCACCAAGGGTCAAGGTCACGAAACCCTGTGGAACAACAAGTTCGCCGAATACGCCAAGGCCTACCCGGCAGAAGCCGCCGAGTTCAAGCGCCGCATGGCAGGCGAACTGCCGGCCAACTGGAAGGAAGTGACCTCTGCTTTCATCAAGGCCACCAACGAGAAGGCTGAAGCCATTGCCACCCGCAAGGCTTCGCAGAATGCCATCAACGCGCTGGCTGCCGTGCTGCCGGAATTCGTTGGCGGTTCCGCCGACCTGACCGGTTCCAACCTGACCAACTGGACGGGTGCACACCACGTCCATGGCAAGAAGCCGGGCAACTACATCTCCTACGGCGTACGCGAGTTTGGCATGGCACACATCATGAACGGCATGGCGTTGCATGGCGGCATCCTGCCGTTCGGCGGCACCTTCCACATGTTCTCCGACTACATGAAGTCCGGTATCCGTATGTCCGCGTTGATGCACCAACGCGTGATCTATGTGCTGAGCCATGACTCGATCGGCCAGGGCGAAGACGGCCCGACCCACCAGCCGGTGGAAAACACTGCCGGCCTGCGCTACATCCCGCGTCTGGATGTATGGCGTCCGGCCGATTCCACCGAAACGGCAGTGGCCTGGGTGGCCGCGGTCGAGCGTAGCGAAGGCCCGGCTGCGCTGGTGCTGTCGCGTCAGAACGTGCCTGGCATCAACCACGATAATGCGCAGCTTGACCTCATCCGCAAGGGCGGCTACGTATTCTCCGACGCTGCAGGCAAGGCCGACGTGATTCTGATCGCCAACGGCTCCGAACTGGACCTGGCGATCAAGGCCGCTGCCGAACTCACTGCTGCCGGCAAGAAGGTGCGTGTGGTTTCCATGCCGTCTACCAACGTGTTCGATCGTCAGGACCAGGCCTACAAGGACAGCGTGCTGACCCCGGGCGTGAAGCGTGTGGCCGTGGAAGCGGCCCACCCCGACTTCTGGCGCAAGTATGTTGGCCTGGACGGCGCTGTAGTCGGGATCAACACTTTCGGTGAATCCGCTCCCGGTGGCGTGCTGCTCAAGCATTTCGGCTTTACCGTCGAGAATGTGGTGAACACCGCGAAGTCTGTGATGTAACCGTATGCAGTAATTCTTGAAGAGGGAGCCTGCAAATTTTTTCGGGCTCCCTTTTTTGTTTCTGAGAGGGGTGTAGCAATGGCAATCAAAGTTGGTATCAATGGTTTCGGCCGTATCGGCCGGATGGTATTCCGCGCCGCCGTCCAGGATTTTCCGGATATCGAGGTGGTGGCGATCAATGACCTGCTGGATCCGGATTATCTGGCATACATGCTCAAGCACGACTCGGTGCATGGCCGCTTCAAGGGCGATGTATCGGTCAGCGGCAACAACCTGGTGGTCAACGGCAAGACCATCCGCCTGACCGCCGAAAAGGATCCCGCCAACCTGAAGTGGAACGAGGTTGGCGCGGATATCATTGTCGAATGCACCGGTTTCTTCCTGACCAAGGAAACCTGCCAGAAGCACATCGATGCCGGCGCCAAGAAGGTGGTGCAATCCGCCCCGTCCAAGGACGACACGCCGATGTACGTCTACGGCGTCAACCATGACACCTACAACGGCGAAGCCATCGTTTCCGCTGCATCCTGCACCACCAACGGGCTGGCCCCGGTGGCCAAGGTGCTGAACGACAACTTCGGCATCAAGCGCGGCCTGATGACCACCGTGCATGCCGCCACCGCCACACAAAAGACCGTCGATGGCCCCTCTAACAAGGATTGGCGCGGCGGCCGCGGTATTCTGGAAAACATCATTCCTTCCTCCACCGGCGCCGCCAAGGCGGTGGGCAAGGTGATTCCTTCGCTGAACAAGAAGCTGACCGGTATGGCGTTCCGCATCCCGACTTCCGACGTGTCGGTGGTTGACCTGACCTGCGAACTGGTTAAGGAAGCCAGCTACGAGGACATCTGCAAGGCGATGAAGGCGGCCTCCGAGAGCGGCCCGTTGAAGGGGGTTCTGGGCTACACCGAAGACAAGGTGGTTTCCACCGACTTCCGCGGCGAAACCTGCCCGTCGGTGTTCGACGCCGGTGCCGGCATCGCGCTGGATCCGACTTTCGTCAAAGTGGTGGCCTGGTACGACAACGAGTATGGCTACACCTGCAACATGATGCGTCTGGTACGCCACGTCGCTTGAAAATAGCGCAGGCGAGATCGCCTGTATGGCCGCGACAGCGGCCTCATAACTAAATGCAGGCGACCTCGCCTGCGCTGCATGGGGAGCTGAAAATGTCCGTAATCAAGATGAACGACCTGGATCTGAAGGGCAAGCGTCTGCTGATCCGGGAGGATCTGAATGTGCCACAGAATGAGGACGGCACGGTGGCTGATGACACCCGTATCCGCGCTTCGCTGCCCACCATCATCCACGCCATGAACGCCGGCGCCAAGGTGATGCTGATGTCGCATCTGGGGCGCCCGAAGGAAGGCCCGACCGAAGGCCGCTATTCCGATGTCGACAGCCTGCGGCCGGTGGCCGAGCATCTTGGCAAGCTGCTCGGTAAGGAGGTCCGGCTGTATCAGGATTGGCTGGGCAACGGCAGGCTCTACGTGCAGCAGATGCGCGACAGCGAGGTGGCGGTCCTCGAAAATGTGCGCTTCAATATCGGCGAGAACAACAATGAAGACCGTCTGTCCTGGGAAATGGCGCAGTTGTGCGACATCTACGTGATGGATGCGTTCGGGACCGCCCATCGCGCCCAGGCCTCCACCCACGGCGTGGCGAAATTTGCTCCGGTCGCCTGCGCCGGCCCGCTGCTGGCGGCTGAACTGGATGCGCTTGGCAAGGCGCTCAAGGAGCCGAAGCGCCCGCTGGTGGCGATTGTCGGCGGCAGCAAGGTATCCACCAAGCTCACCGTACTCGATTCCCTGTCCAATATCGTGGACCAGCTCATCGTCGGCGGCGGCATCGCCAACACCTTCATCAAGGCCGCCGGGTTCAATGTCGGCAAGTCGCTTTACGAAGCCGACCTGGTGGAGGAAGCCAAACGGCTGATGGAAGCCGCCAAGGCCAAGGGCAGCGAGATTCCGGTGCCGGTGGATGTGGTGGTCGGCAAGAAATTCGCCGCGACCGAGCCGGCAGTGGTGAAGAAGGTGAGCGAAGGGGTC
>DAOMFG010000108.1:0-6132 GCA_035429685.1 Methylophilaceae bacterium
CGGGCTTTCCATTGTCAGACGCATCGCCGAGATGCATGATGCACAACTAACGTTTACCTCCGCCAGCACTGGTAAGGGATTGCGGGCAACCGTCAGTTTCAGGTTGCCCTGAGACGCAAGTCACGGGAGAATAGCGCCTTTTTCGTCGCGCCTCACCCTGAAGAAACCCGATGTCTGACAACGAATTTCTCACCAACGCCGTCAACAAGCGCCGCACCTTCGCCATCATCTCCCACCCCGATGCCGGCAAGACCACGCTGACCGAAAAACTGCTGCTGTTCGGCGGCGCCATCCAGATGGCCGGCACGGTGAAGGCGCGCAAAAGCGGCAAGTTCGCCACCTCGGACTGGCTGGACATCGAGAAGCAGCGCGGCATTTCCGTCGCCAGCTCGGTGATGCAGTTCAGCTACGACGATTGCGTCATCAATCTGCTCGACACGCCCGGCCACGCCGATTTCTCGGAAGACACCTACCGCGTGCTCACCGCCGTGGATGCTGCGGTGATGGTGATCGACGCCGCCAACGGCGTCGAAGCCCAGACCATCAAGCTGCTGGAAGTATGCCGCCTGCGCAACACGCCCATCATCACCTTCGTCAACAAGATGGACCGCGAGGTGCGCGACCCCATCGAACTGCTGGACGAGATCGAATCGGTGCTGAAAATCCATTGCGCCCCGGTGACTTGGCCGATCGGCATGGGCAAGCGCTTCCAGGGCGTGTACCACCTGCTGAACGACGAAGTTCTGCGCTTCACGCCGGGCGAAGGTAAGGCCGGGCAGGAAGTCGAAACCCTGCGCGGCGCGGAAATCGAAGGCCTGCACCAGACCTGCCCGCGCGAAATGACGCGCATGCGCGAGGAGACCGAACTGGTCGCTGGCGCCGGCGCCAGCTTTGATCTGGCGGCCTTCCTCGCGGGCGTCCAGACGCCGGTATTTTTCGGCTCCGGCGTGAATAACTTCGGCGTGCGCGAAATCCTGCGTGCGCTGGTGGACTGGGCGCCGCCACCGGCCCCGCGCGAGGCGGAAACTGCCAAGGGCGACACGCGCCTGGTAGCTCCGGACGAACCCGCCTTCACCGGCTTCGTGTTCAAGATCCAGGCCAATATGGATCCCAATCACCGTGACCGTATCGCCTTCTTCCGCGTCTGCTCCGGTCAGTACACGCCGGGGATGAAGGTCAAGCACCGCCGCAGCGGCAAGGAAATGAAGCTGGCCAACGCCGTCACCTTCATGGCCAACGAACGGGCGCGCATGGAGGAAGCGTTTGCCGGCGATATCATTGGCATCCACAACCACGGCAACCTGCAGATCGGCGATGTGCTGACTGAGGGCGAGGCGCTCACTTTCAAGGGCATCCCTTACTTCGCGCCGGAACTATTCAGCCGCGCGCGGTTGCGCGACCCCCTCAAGGCCAAGCAGCTGCAGAAAGGCCTGCGTCAGCTGGGCGAGGAAGGCGCGGTACAGGTGTTCGAGCCGCTGGCCGATACGGCGGCGCTATTGGGTGCGGTTGGCCAGTTGCAGTTTGAAGTTGTCGAGCACCGGCTGAAATCGGAATACGGCGTGGATGCCATCTTCGAACGCGCCGGCATCCACACGGCACGCTGGGTGACCTGCGAGGACAACGCCCACCTCAACGAATTCGCCCGCGCCAATCAGGCACGACTGGCCAAGGACGTGGACGGCAACCTGGTGTATCTGGCCGACAACCACGTCAACCTCAGCTTGGCCATGGAGCGCTGGCCGAAGGTGCGTTTCCACGCCACCCGCGAACACGGCCAGAAGCTGGATTAAGCCGTTACGTGGGTCGCCAGCCGACACGGCTGGCCGGTGTCGCCGACTTCGATCTGGATAGTGGCGTGCTCGATGCCGAAGCGGTGGTGCAGGGCTTCGCTCACCTCGACGAAAAAGGCATCTCCAGGATGGCCGCCTGGCAGCAGCAGGTGCACGGTCATCGCGGTTTCCGAGGTGCTGATCGCCCAGATGTGCAGGTCATGCACTTCGGCCACGCCGTCGAATCCGGCCAGACAGGTTTTGACCGCATTCAGGTCGATGCCGGCCGGCACGCCGTCGAAGGCCAGATGCAGCGACTGGCTGAACAGATTCCATGTGCCGAACACCACCAGCAATGCGATCACGATACTTATCAACGGATCCAGCCACAGCCAGCCGGTCCACAGGTAAAGCGCGCCCGCCACAACCACCCCCAGCGACACCAGGGCATCGCCCGCCATATGCAGGAAAGCGCCGCGGATGTTGAGGTCGGCGCGGCCGCCGGAAAGAAACAGCCAGGCCGTCACGCCGTTGACCAGCACGCCGGCAGCGGCCACCAGGATCACCGTCTGGCCCTGGATCGGCGCCGGATTGGCAAAGCGGTGGAACGCCTCCCACGCCATGCTGCCCATCGCCACCAGCAGGATCAGCGCATTGACCAGCGCCGCCATGATGGAGGCACGCTGCCAGCCATAGGTGTGGCGCGCATCCGGGCGGAAACGCGCCGCCCACATGCCGGCCCAGGCCAGCACCAGCCCCAGCACGTCGGACAGGTTGTGCCCGGCATCGGCCAGCAGCGCCAGCGAGTGCGCGCGCAAGCCAAAGAATACCTCGACCAGCACGAAGCCCACATTGAGCGCGATGCCAATGGCGAACGCCCGGCTGTAGACGTCCGGCACATGGCCGTGCCCGGAATGATGGTGGTGTTGGCTCAAATGCGCCTCGAGTCAGCTACTCAACGGACCTTTTGGCATGCGCGGCATCGTAGGAATCCATCTTGACCCAGGCGTCGAGCAGGGTGTAGCTCACGGCCAGCAGGATGGGGCCGACAAACAAACCGATCAGGCCGAAAGCCAGCAGGCCGCCGGCGACGCCGGCAAACACCAGCAGCAAGGGAAGATCCGCGCCCTTTTTGATGAGGATGGGGCGGATGACATTGTCGATACTGCCGACAAACACCGTCCATACCAGCAGGACGGTCGCCGTGCCGCTGACATCCTTGGAATATAGCCAGAACACCGCGCACAGCATCACCGGCACCACGCCGATCTGTGCCACCGAAAGTATGAACATGATAAAGGTCAGTAAAGCGGCAAACGGCACCCCTGCAACGGCCAGCCCGATTCCACCGAGCGTTGCCTGAATGACGGCAGTCAGCACAACCCCCAGCATGACGCCGCGGATCGCTCGCCCGGCCAGCACCACCGCTTGATCCCCATTCTCCCCGGCCAGCCTCCAGCCGAAGCGGCGCAAGCCCATAGCGGCGACTTCTCCTTGGGAAAACAGGATGGCCGACAGCACCACAATCAACAACAGTTGCAACGCGACCACGGTAATGCTGCCCATCTTGGCCAGCGTCCAGCGCACGATTTCCTGGGAATGGGGAACGAGCTTCTTGCCGAGATCATCCAGTCCAAGGCCCGCAATCTCCCGCCACTTCGCATCCAGCATCTCTCCCACCAGCGGCAACTGTCCCAGCCAGGCCGGCGGCTGCAAATTGAGCCCCTCGAGCGCCTTGGCCCATTCCGCGACATCCAGGGTATTGGAAACCAGCGCGCCAATGGCCCACAGGAAAGGCAGCACGAACAGCAGCAGCAGTAGCAGAGTCATGACCGACACCGCCAGCCAGCGCCGTCCCCAGCACACCTGCTGCACGCGGCGCATGACCGGCCAGGTGGCGACCACGATCATGGTCGCCCAGATCAGCGAAGGCAGAAACGGACGAATGATCCATAACGACGCGGCCATCAGCCCGACAATGAACAACACCGAGAGCACGGTACGGGCGAGATCTTCTGACGCGGTTGTCATGGCTTTGATCTTTCTTCAGGTTGATAGCTGCCAGCCAGACGGGCAATCAAGATGGCAACGTAGAGCACCCCCGTTGTCGCTTCCAGCATGACGAAACAGCGCGACTGGAACAGTGACGCCGTGATGTCGCCAAAACCCGCGGTGGTGATGACGGAAAAACTGAAATAGAGTACCTCTTTCATGTCCAGTACAGTTGCCGTCCCGTTGATGGCGAAGGCGCCCGGAAAGAAGTATTGCAACAATATATAGAGATTGGCCCATGCCAGGGCAAGCAGCAGATAGGCCGAAGCCGCCCCATACAGTTTGTCCTTGCTCAACACGTCCGGGTGGAACACATATTTCATCAAGTGGTACAGAATAAAGCCATAAAATATGAGCGTCGCCCCCTTGGCCAGCAGAAAATATGCCTCCATGCCGTGTAGCACGGCCAGCAACCGCAAGCCGACAGCCGGAACGGCAAGCAGTACGCCGATAACACGCATTCTGTAGGAACGACCGAGAGCAACGATGGCACCCGCCATAATCAGAAATTCGAACAGGACACTCATCTCCATGCCGAACCTGCTTTCGGCCAGAAACGGCAGCAACACCAGCATGGCGACCAGCATGAAAAACAGATAGAAGCAGCGCGGATAGGGCGCCAAGGCGCGTCCGGTATGGTGTATCACGTTAGCCATGGCGGAGTCCCTTAATGAGACTGAACACCCCGCCGCCAACGGCGGGGTGTTGAGCTACGCAGGTCAGGACAGCCTGCACCGTTTACCCGGGATTGGCCGTTGCCAGCGCCTGCACGTCCCGCGCGATGTCGCGGCTGATACGCGCCAACGCGCGGCTGTGCGCCGCCACCAGGGCGTCGTAATCCTTCGTCGCCACCGGCTCCTGCACCATGGCATGCCCGGCCTTCTGGCTACCGCTTTTACCGCGCACGGTCCAAGCCGCCTCGATGGTGACGCCGCTGCCGGGACTGGTATCGAAGCGCTGTACGTCCAGCGCCACGCGGTAATCGGCGCTACCGGCACCCGCCTGGGTGGAGGTCAGCACCGTCGGCACCCCGAGCGCCTGCCCCACGTTCTCGGCAACGACGCGCACCAGTTCCTGCTGGAGCGGACCCGCCCAGCGGTGGAACTCATCGATCTCCACCCGGTTGGCATCCACCCGCACTACCAACTGCGGACGATCCAGCATGCCCGGCAGGCTCAGCGGCCCGACCGCGATGGTATAGGAAGCCTTGGCATCGGCAGTCGGCACGCTTTCGCTGCTGAGGGTATAGAAGCTCGGCTTGGGCGAACTGCCGCACCCACCAAGCAAGGCGGCCATCACGAGCGCGGCATACAGATTTTTGTTTTGGATCACGGTCATTCCTCCTTCTTCTTGCCGCGGATCAGGGCCTCGGGATGGGTTTCCAGATAATCGGTCAGTACGCGCATCGACTCGGCGGCGCGCGTCAGCTCCTGCAGTGCCGCACGCATGTCCTCCTGCATCGGCGAATCTGCAGCCAGCATTTTCTCCATGTTGTCCGCCGCATGCTTGGCCGAAGCCAGGGTGGCGACGGCCTCCGGAGCCACTTCGCTATCCAGCCGCTGCGCCAGCTTGCCGAACTTGTCCAGGGTATCGTTCAGCGTGGCCAGCGTCTTGCGCGCATCCTCGATGACTTCGCCAATCGGCAATTTCTCGATCCTGGACAGAACGGCGTTGACCCGCTCGCCAATCATCGCCAAGTCGCCCTGTATTGTCGGCAACTCTCCAACCTCCCCGTCCCAGGCAATTTTGGCCGGCGGCGCGTCCGGGAAGAAATCAAGCTCGACAAACAGCTGCCCGGTCAACAGGTTCCCGCTCTTCAATCGGGCGCGCAAGCCATTCTTGACCAATGCATCCATGGTCGCGCGGTAATATTCCTCCGACAATTTAGGCAGCACCATTCCCTTCCGTTGCTTGGCGCGCAACTGCGATGCGTCCAAGTCGACCGTAACCGGGAAGAGGAATGTTCTGGTCTTTTGATCGAACTCGACGTTGATCGCACGCACCTTGCCCACGTTGATGCCGCGGAAATCCAGCGGTGCACCAGGGGCCAGCCCGCGCAGGGATTCCTTGAAGTTAAGTACCAGTTCATGCACCAGGCTATCCCGCGCCGCCAATGCCTGCTCGCGATCAGGGAACAGTTTGAACACCGACTTGGCAGGCGCCTGTGTCGTCTGCCAAGAAGTGTCCGGCGTCTCGAACGAAAGGCCGCCGATCAGGATTGACGCCAGCGAGTCGGTATTTAACTGGACCCCATTCGCACCCAGCGTGACATCGATGCCGGTGGCATTCCCGAAACGTTTAATTTCTGTTA
>DAOMFG010000109.1:0-6099 GCA_035429685.1 Methylophilaceae bacterium
CCTCTGGTAATCGAATTGCCCCAGCTGAATGCCGGCCATCACTTTGTGCAGGCTTTTCTCGGCGAGTTTACCAGTCAGGAAGAGGATGTTTTCAGACACGCCAGACGAGCCTGTATTGCCGCGTCCAGTTCCACCATGTCGGCGGCGACGGTAGTTTCCTCAAAAGTTTTGAGCTTTTCCATGTTTTCGAGGTCGATGCGGCGCGGATAGACCTTGACCATGTGCTCCCGCGGCGCCTCCGATTCCAATTCCGGCTCGGTATCGCAGGCAAACACGATGGTCGGCACCCGACACTTGCCGGCTTGAGCGAAAATGTTGGTCACTAGGTTATCGGAAATGCCGCACACCATCTTGGCCACGGTGTTGGAACTGGTCGGCGCGATGACGACCGTGTGATAAACACCGTGATAGAACAGCTCCACCGGCACCGCCGAAGCGGTCTTGTCCTGAAACACGCGTCCAATGCTGTGGGCGTACCCATACTGCTGCAGAATTTCCGCCGCTGCCTTGCTCAGGAACAGGTCAACATCCTGCAACTTGCCGATGATGTCCAGGCATTCGCGCAAATAATGGCCAGAGCCAGTGATCGCCCAAGCCAGGCGCTGCTTTTCCTGTTTCAGCGCCAACTCAGGCTCCGAAGGGATGGCGCAGCACGATGGTTTCGTCGCGGTCCGGCCCGGTGGAGATGATGTCCACCGGTACTCCGCAGACTTCCTCCATGCGCCTCAGGTAGCGCTTGGCATTTTCCGGCAGGTCTTCATAGCGCTTGATGCCGAAGGTACTTTCGCTCCAGCCTGGCAGTTCCTCGTAGATCGGCTCGCAATGCTCCAGCGCTTCGGCGCCGACCGGAAAAATGTCGTGCGTGACGCCGCCAATCTTGTAGCCCACCCAGATCTGCACCGTTTCCATGCCATCCATTACGTCCAGTTTGGTGATGCACAGTCCGGACACGCCGTTGACTTGGATCGAACGCTTGAGCGCGGCGGCGTCGAACCAGCCGCAACGGCGCGCGCGGCCAGTGGTCGAGCCGAACTCGTTGCCACGCTTGGCCAGCTGCTGGCCGATCGGGTCAAGCTTGTCCACCGCATCGTACAGCTCGGTGGGAAACGGGCCGGAGCCGACGCGCGTGGTGTAGGCCTTGGTGATGCCGAGCACGTAGCTCAGCATCTGCGGCGCCACACCGCTGCCGGTGGTGGCGCCACCGGCGATGGTGTTGGATGAGGTCACGAACGGATAGGTGCCGTGATCCACATCCAGCAGTGCGCCCTGCGCGCCCTCGAACAGCAGCGGCTGGCCGGCCTGATTGGCCAGGTACAGCAGGTTGGAAACATCCGCCACCATGGGCTTGATCTGCTCTGCCAGCGCCAAGGTGTCATCCAGCGTGCGCTGGAAGTCCACGGTTTCGGCATGAAAATAGTTCTTCAGCACGAAGTTGTGGTAATCCAGCACTTCGCCCAGCTTGGCGGCAAAACGCTCGCGATAGAACAGGTCCTGCAACCTGATCGCACGTCTTGCCACCTTGTCCTCATATGCCGGGCCGATGCCGCGGCCAGTGGTGCCAATCTTGGCCGCCCCCTTGGCCGCTTCGCGCGCCTGGTCCAGAGCCACGTGATAGGGCAGGATCAGCGGGCAGGCCTCGCTGATCCTGAGCCGGCTGCGCACATTGACGCCAGCTTCTTCGAGCATGCGCAGTTCGGTCAGCAGCGCCTGCGGCGACAGCACCACGCCGTTGCCGATGAAGCACTGTACGGATTCGCGCAAAATACCGGACGGAATCAAGTGCAGCACGGTTTTCTTATTGCCGATCACCAGCGTGTGGCCGGCATTGTGCCCGCCCTGGAAGCGAACCACCCCGTGGGCGTGGTCGGTGAGCCAGTCCACGATCTTGCCTTTGCCTTCATCCCCCCACTGGGTGCCGATTACGACGACATTCTTATTCATGCGATTTCTACCTGGATTCAAATTCTGCAACGGGAACCACTTTCCAGGTTCCCTGTTTATTGGTAAGTGCGCGGTCGCACCCGAGTTCATTGCGGTACGCCTCGTGACCGGGCAGTTCAACCACCACGATTTCACCAGCCGCACGCAGCGCAGCGATTGCTTCCTGCAATCCGGCATCTTCGCGGAAAGGCGCCAGTATCGCCGCTTGCGACGGGGGCGGAGGTAGAGCGGTGGTCAGGCCACGCAAATCAAGACTGAAGCCGGTCGCAGGGCGGGCTCGGCCAAATATTGCGCCAACCTCGTCATAACGGCCGCCCTGCGCCAACGGTCCGGAATGGCCTTGGGCGTAGGCGGCAAACACCAGCCCACTGTGATAGTGATAGCCGCGCAACTCCGCCAGATCGAAGGAAATCTCTACATCGAGTCTTGACAGCTGCTGCGAGATGCGCCGCGAATCCTGCAGCGCCTGCTTGATTTCGGCATATTGCGGCAGACTTTTCTCCGCGGCCAGCAGCACTTCGGCGCCACCATTCAGCTCGGTCAGCGCCAGCAACGCCTGCCTGATTTCGGCATCGAGGCCGGCGGTCAGGGCATTCAACTCGGCCTTGCCCTTGCTCTGCAACGCCATCAACAAATCCTGTTCCAGGGCTGTGGCAATACCGCTACGTTTTACAAGGCTGCGGAAAATTCCGACGTGGCTGAAGTCAAGCTGCAGCGCCTGCACCCCGACCGCCTGCAATGCTTCCACTAGCAACTGCTGTATCTCAATATCGCTCTCGATGCCGGCATGGCCGAACAACTCCGCGCCGATTTGTAGCGGCTGTCTGGTCTGTGCCAACCCGTCCGGCCGGGTGCGCAGCACGCTGCCGGCATAGCACAGGCGCGTCACCCCCTGCCAGTTGAGCAGGTGGGCATCGATGCGCGCGGCCTGCGGCGTGATGTCGGCGCGTATGCCCATCAGGCGGCCACTCAATAAATCGACCACCTTGAACGTCGCCAGGTCGAGATCATGCCCGGCACCCGTGGTCAAAGACTCCAGGTATTCCAGCAAAGGCGGGATGACCAGTTGGTAACCATGAACGCGGAACAGGTCCAGCAGGCGCCGTCGCACCTGTTCCATGCGCGCCGCCTCGGCGGGCAGAACATCTTCGATATATTCAGGAAGAAGCCAGTTGCGCATATGCTTAACGGGTAACCAGCAGCAGCAACAAGCCGCCCGCCATGGAGAGTACCCCGACAAAGCGCAACTGACCGTCGCTGAACTCGGTCATGCGCCTGAACGTCTGGCGCCAGGCCTGCGGTGCCAGCAATGGCAATATTCCCTCCAGCACCAGCATCAGCGCAAAAGCCGCGATCAAGGAGTTATCCAGCACGTCTTACTTCCTTCTGCCGTCAGCATCACGCATGTATTTGAGGAAGTCGGAGTCCGGCTGCAACACCAGCACGTCGCTCTTGTTCGTAAAGCTGTTGCGATACGCTTCCAGGCTGCGGTAGAACGCGTAGAATTCCGGATTCCTGCCATAAGCGGAAGCATAGATTTCTGCTGCCTTGGCATCGCCCTCGCCCTTGGTTTTCTGCGCCTCGCGATAAGCTTCGGCGATGATGACCTCTCGCTGCTTGTCGGCGTCGGCACGAATTTTCTCGGCAGCGCCTGCACCCTGGGAGCGCAACTCGTTAGCGACGCGCTTGCGCTCCGCTTCCATGCGCTGATACACCGAGCCACTCACCTCCTCAGGCAGGTCCACCCGCTTAATTCGCACGTCGAGCACTTCGATACCCATCTGACGCGCTTCACGATCTGCCTTCTGGCGCAGGATTTCCATGATCTGGTCACGCTCGCCTGACACCACGTCATGAATGGTGCGCTTGCCGAACTCGGCACGCAGACCATCATTGACGGTCTGCGACAACCGCGCCTCTGCCTGGCGCTCGTCGCCACGCACCGAAACGTAGTACTTGGCGGGGTCGGTAATGCGCCATTTGACGAAGGAATCCACCAGCACATTTTTCTTTTCGCTGGTGATAAACCGATCCGGCTCCACCCAGTCCAGAGTGACGATGCGTTTTTCAAAATAACGCACGTTTTCCATTAGCGGAATCTTGAAATAGAGGCCGGGCTCCTTTTTAACTGCAACGATCTCGCCCAAACGGAATACCAGTGCGAACTCACGCTGGTCGACGGTGTAGACCGACATGCTCAGCAACACCAATGCGATGAGCAGGCCGGCCAACAGGCTACCTAGATTTTTCATGGCCGCCCCCCCCTTTCGCGACTTCGGAATGCTTCGCGTGAACGTTGTGCACCGCCATCCAGGACCTCTGGTCCCGTTGCAGCAGGCCCCGTGGCCGGAGGTGCGGAAGGTGCCGCCGTGCCAGTGTTGGCCAGTAGCTTGTCCAGCGGCAGATACAACAGGCTGTTATTGCCTTTCTGATCCACTACCACCTTGCTGACGTTGGAAAGAATTTGCTCCTGCGCATCCAGATACAGACGCTGACGCGTCACCTGCGGCGCCTGTTCGTACTGCGAAAGAATCTGGCTGAAACGGCTGGCGTTACCCTGCGACTCGTTGACCACGCGCAGCTTGTAGCCGGCGGCTTCTTCGAGCAAGCGTGCCGCAGTACCGCGCGCCTTAGGGATGACATCGTTGGCGTAGGCCTGACCTTCATTCTTCTGCCGCTCCAGATCCTGGCCGGCTTTGACGGCATCGTCGAACGCCGCCTGCACCTGCTCCGGTGGTTGCGCGTTCTGCATGGTGACATTGACGATGTTGATGCCGGATTGGTAGCGGCCGAGGATATCCTGCATCAGCTTCTTAACACGCGCAGCAACCTCTGCACGCCCCTCATAAAGTACGAAATCCATCTTGCTTTTGCCGACCACTTCGCGAATGGCGGTTTCCGCCGCGCCGCGCACGACACTAGCCTCAGGATTACCGTAGGACTGGTCTGAAAAACGGTTGTTGAACAAATAGTCGTTGGCACTCTTGAGGTTGTACTGAATGGCAAACTGCAAATCGATAATGTTCTCGTCGTCGGTCAACATCAGCGACTCGCCCAACTCCTTGCTGCGCGCAGAGTCACCTTCGGCACCGCTGCGGTAACCGACCTCGATGGTGCGCACCTGCTCCAGATTGACCACTGTTTTACTCTCGATGGGATAAGGCAGATGCCAGCGCGGGCCAGGCATGGTGGTTTCCACATATTTGCCGAAACGCAATACCAAACCACGCGACCCCTGGTCGACAATGTAGAAGCCGGTCGCAAACCAGACCAGCAGTACCAGCCCGACCACCGGCAGGACAGGAAATGCCTGGCCGCCTGGTCCCGTCGGGCGCCGTTCGCCGCCGCCTTTGCCAAACAGACTATTCAGCCTGCGGCTGAACTGGCGCAGCATCTCGTCCAGATCGGGAGGCCCGTCGTTATTGCGCGAACCCCAGCCGGGGTCGTTCTGTGCCATGAATCACTCCGAATAAATTGACTTGCTTGATGCCCTAACTCGCCCGAGCAAGGTGTTCGTGCAGCCTCGCATGATGTTCCGCCAGCGCCTGGCGCAGCAGTTCCATGCCGGCACCGCTTTGAGCGGAAACCCAAACTTTGCGGATTTTACCATATTCGTCGCGCTCCAACCCGGGCTCCATGCCAGCGCTGTCAATCTTGTTGAGCACCATGACCTGCGGCACCTGATCCGCGCCGATTTCGGTCAGCACCTTGCACACCTGCTCGATCTGCTCGTCGCGGTTGCTGCTGGAAACGTCCACCACGTGCAGCAAAAGATCGGCCTGCACCGCTTCTTCCAAGGTGGCGCCGAAAGCATCCACTAAGGCGTGCGGCAAATGCTTGATGAAACCGACGGTATCGGACAGCACCACCGGGCCATGCCCGGGAATAAACAGTTTGCGCGAAGTGGTATCCAGCGTGGCGAACAACTGGTCGGCAGCATATACGCCAGACTGGGTCAGCCGGTTGAATAGCGTGGACTTGCCAGCGTTGGTATAGCCCACCAGCGACACTGACATGACGTTGGAACGCTTGCGCGCACGGCGCTGGATGCCGCGCTGCATCTTGAGCTTGGCCAGTTTTTCCTTGAGGCTCTTGACCCGGTCACGGATCATGCGGCGATCGAGCTCGATCTGCGTTTCGCCGGGGCCGCCGCGCATG
>DAOMFG010000110.1:0-6018 GCA_035429685.1 Methylophilaceae bacterium
CTGAACAGATCGTACTCGAACCCGCTGCGGAAGAGCCTGCAGCCAGTAGTGAACTCATTGATTTCAGCTTCGATCTGGATCAAACAGTTTCCGCTGGCGCCGACAAGAAGGCCGAACCTGAACTGCCAGCAGCATCGCTGGATATCGATCTTTCAGGAATCAGTCTCGATTTCGAAGAATCGGCACCTAGCGATTTGCCTGCCCCGCACTTTGAGATGCCAGCAAAGCAGGCTGATGAAATTTTTCCGAAAGTTGACATGGCAGCGTTCGGGTTAGAAGAAAACCAGGCCGCTGGAACCGCGCTTCAGCCATCCCTCGGGGGCGCAGAGTCTGAGTCGTCCGACGTCGAGACCAAGCTGGACCTGGTTACCGCCTATCTGGATATGGGCGATACGGTCGGTGCGCGTGAGTTGCTTGACGAGGTGCTCAAGGAGGGCGGCCCGGGGCAACGCAGGCGTGCACAGGCGCTAGTGGAATCGATCGGCTAATTCTCGCCGGCGGCGATGGCGCCATGCTGTTGCAGTGCCCATGCCACGTGCTCCCTGACCAGCGCTGATGGGTGGTCGGCCCGCTGTTGCAGCGCCGCCATCACTGCAGATGAAGCAGGGGCGTTGCCCAGTCCTACCGCGATATTGCGCAGCCATTGTTCCCAGCCAATACGGTAAATCGCGCTGCCGGCCATCCTGGTCATGAATTCCTCTTCCTTCCAACGGAATAGTTCCAGCAGCGTTACATTGTCCAGTCCGTGGCGGACATGAAAGTCCGGTTCCTTGGAGACCTGCGCAAATTTGTTCCATGGACAGGCCAACTGACAGTCATCACAACCATAAACACGGTTACCGATCAGGGGGCGCAAGTCCGGCGGAATGCTACCTTTGAGTTCTATGGTGAGGTAGGAGATGCAGCGTCTGGCATCCACTGAATAGGGCGCGACGATAGCTTGGGTGGGGCAAATATCGAGGCAGGCGCGGCAGGTTCCACAATGATTCTGCCCAGGTTTGTCCACCGGCAGCGGCAGATCGGTATAGATTTCTCCCAGGAAGAACCAGGAGCCGGCTTCACGAGAGAGCAGCAGGGTGTGCTTGCCGCGCCAGCCCAGCCCGGCCTTTTGCGCCAGTTGCACTTCCAGCACCGGCGCACTGTCGCTAAATACACGGTAGCCGAAGGTTCCGATCTCATCAGCGATACGGTCACACAGGGTTTGCAGGCGTGCGCGCATCACCTTGTGGTAATCCCGCCCCAGGGCATAGCGGGAGATAAACGCTTGGCGGCTGTCTTGCATGACTTCCCAGCTGTCTTTCGTGTTATCAGCCTGGTAGTCCATGCGTGCCGAGATGATGCGTAGCGTGCCGGGTACCAGTTCCGACGGCCGCGTGCGCTTGGTGCCATGTTTTGCCATATAATCCATGGCGCCATGGAAACCCGATTGCAGCCATTCCCGGTAGTACGGTTCGGCCGTGCTCAAGTCAGTGTCGGTGATGCCGACCTGGTCAAAACCGAGCGCCTTGCCCCAACTCTTAATGTTGGCGGCAAGTTGCCTTAGATCGTATGAATCATGTCCCATAACCCCGATCATATAACACTTGCGCTCGGTGACGAAGCCGCTACTCTGGCGCTGGGAGCCAGTCTTGCCAAAGTGTTACAGGGCGGCTTGAGCATTTGGCTGCAAGGCAAACTTGGTGCAGGCAAGACCACGCTCGTGCGTGGCCTGCTGCGCGGCTTGGGTTTTTTAGGCAAGGTAAAAAGCCCGACCTATACGCTGGTTGAACCTTACGTAATTTCTGGGTTATACTTGTATCACTTTGATTTATACAGATTTGCAGACTCGGAGGAGTGGGATGCCGCAGGGTTTCGCGATTACTTCAATACGCAGTCTGTATGTCTGGTCGAATGGCCGGACAGGGCTGGCGAAATGTTGCCCCCAGCTGATATCGAAATCCACCTCACACCGTACGGAATCGGGCGCCGCGCAGAACTTCATGCAGGAACAAGGATCGGAAAGCAATGCTTAGAGCGTTTATCTCGATTCTGTTATTGAGCATCACTCTGGCCGCGCAGGCGGCTAATTCCGTTGTTTCCGCACGCATCTGGCCCGCTGCCGATTACACCCGTATCACGCTGGAATCTCCCAAGCCCATCGTCCACAGGATGCAGACCCTCAAGGATCCCGAGCGCCTGGTGCTGGATCTTGAAAGCGTCGAGATCAATGCGGTGCTGAAATCCCTGGCCGGAAAAATTCTCTTCAGCGATCCCTACATCAAGCAGGTGCGCATCGCCAACTTCAAGCCGGGCGTGGTGCGCATGGTGATTGACCTGAAGGCGGAAATAAAACCATCCCTGTTCGCCCTGCAACCGGCGGGTGAATACCAGCACCGGCTGGTGCTGGACGTTTACCCTGCGCAGGATCCGCTGATGGCCATGTTGCAGGAACGCGAGAAGTCATCACAACCTACCGAAAGTGGCGGCTATGTACCGGAGGAACAACCCCGCATGGCTGCTGTGCTTTCCACACCACACCAGGAACCCAAGGCTGCCGACATGGAGCAGTCCATGCAGGGTGCGGCCGAGAGCGAGACTGAAAACGCCCCCGCTGCTGGCGGCAAGTCCGAGGTGATGCGCTTGGTCACCATTGCTATAGACGCTGGGCATGGGGGAGAAGACCCGGGTGCCAGGGGCGCTACCGGTACTCACGAAAAAGACGTCACCCTGTCAATCGCCAAGCGGCTCAAGGCTATGGTGGATGCCGAACCCAACATGCGCGGCGTGCTGACGCGTGATGGGGATTTCTTTATTCCGTTGCATGGACGCGTGATCAAGGCACGCAAGCTGCAAGCAGATCTGTTTGTTTCCATTCATGCCGATGCCTTTGTCCGGCCGGAAGCGCGTGGTTCTTCGGTGTTTGCACTGTCGGAGCGTGGCGCCTCCAGCGCCTCTGCACGCTACCTGGCAAAGCGCGAAAACGAGTCCGACCTGATCGGCGGTGTCAGTCTGGATGACAAGGATCCCTACCTTGCCAGGACGCTGCTGGATTTGTCGCAAACGGCTACCATTAGCGACAGCCTCAAGTTGGCCAAGGCGGTGCTGGGGCACTTGGGCGAGATCAATGATCTGCATAAACGCTCGGTGGAGCAGGCTGGCTTTGCTGTGCTGAAATCACCCGACATCCCTTCCATTCTGGTCGAGACAGCCTTTATCAGTAATCCCGAGGAAGAAAAACGTCTCAACGATGATGAATATCAGGACAAGTTGGCCAACGCCATCCTGTCTGGAATCAAGCGCTATTTCTCCTCGAATCCTCCGCTGGCAAAATCCAAGCTTGCGCTGCAGTAGCTTTCAGGCAGTCGCCCCAAAGTCAGTTCGCCGCTGCTGATCGAAGCCCTGCGTTACCAGTGATTAAGCAGGTAAAATGACCGGATTATGTCCGTCATTCATCTTCTCCCCGACCATCTTATCAGCCAGATCGCCGCCGGCGAAGTCGTCGAGCGGCCCGCCTCGGCGCTGAAGGAGTTGCTGGAAAACAGCCTGGATGCCGGCGCCGCCGACATTACCGTCCATTTGCAGCAAGGCGGCGTCAAGCAGTTGCGTGTGGCGGGTAACGGTGCCGGGATCGGGCGGGATGATCTCACTCTGGCGCTGACGCGCCATGCCACCAGCAAGATCACCAGCCTGAATGACCTGGAAAATGTCGCCAGTCTTGGTTTCCGCGGTGAGGCGCTGGCCAGCATTGCTTCGGTGTCGCGCACCACGCTTGCCAGCCGCGTTAAGAGCGAGCGCCACGCCTGGCGCGTGGCGGCAGAGGGCGGCAGCATCACGGCGCGCGAACCGGCTGCGCTGGATGCCGGCACCGTGGTGGAAGTCAGCGACCTCTATTACAACACTCCGGCCAGAAGAAAATTCCTCAAAACCGAGGCCACCGAATACGGCCACTGCGAGGAGGTCTTCAAGCGCATCGCGCTGTCGCGTCCGCAAGCCGGCTTCCTGCTGCAGCACAACGGCCGCGCCCAATGGCGGCTGGCGGCGGGCGAGCCGCGCAAGCGCTTTGCCGAAATCCTGGGCGAGGAATTCGCCGAACACGCCCTGTTGCTGGACGAATCCGCCGCCGGCCTGCGCCTGTGGGGCATGGTGGCCAAGCCGGCCTATTCCAAGCTGTCGCGCGACGCGCAGTATTTCTACGTCAACGGCCGTTTCATCCGCGACAAACTGGTCGCCCATGCCATCCGCCAGGCCTATCAGGACGTGCTGCACCACGAGCGGCACCCCGCCTTCGTGCTGTTCTTCGAGCTAGACCCGACGCTGGTGGATGTCAACGTCCACCCGACCAAGACCGAGGTGCGGTTCAGGGATTCGCAGGCAGTGCACCGCTTTATCTTCCACGCCCTGCATAAGGCACTAGCCGCGCCGGTGGGCGCTGCGCAACCCGATGCCTCACTGCCGCAAACCGGGGCGTCGCCAAGCGCCGGAGGTGGCAGTTTCTACCCCGGCTACCAGCCGCAAATCCCGCTCCGGGCTAACGAGGGGCTTGGTTTCTACCAAACCCTGTTCGGCAGTCAGCCACCCTCTACGCCTTTGCAAGCAGGGGGAGTGCCAAGCGCTGGAGCGGACGAAACCGAACAGGAATACCCGCTTGGCTTCGCCATCGCCCAGCTGCACGGCGTGTACGTGTTATCGCAAAACCGGCAAGGGCTGGTGGTGGTGGATATGCACGCCGCGCACGAACGCATCATGTACGAGCAACTCAAGACCGCGCTGGACACCCACGCCGTCGCCACCCAGCCCCTGTTGCTCCCGGTCAGCTTCAATGCTGACCGGCTGGAAGTCGCCACGGCGGAAGAGCAGGGCGCCGTGCTGCGCGACCTCGGTTTCGAGATCGCCACGCTATCGCCCGCCACGCTGGTGGTGCGCGCCGTCCCCGCCATGCTGGCCGATGCTGATGCCGTCGCCCTGGCGCGGGCGGTGCTGGCCGACATCCGCGAATTCGGCGGCAGCCGCGTGCTCACCGAACGCCGCAACGAACTGCTTGCCACCATGGCCTGCCACGCCGCCGTGCGCGCCCACCGCAGCCTCACCCTCACCGAAATGAACGCCCTGCTGCGTGATATGGAAGCCACGGAACGCTCGGAACAATGCAACCACGGCCGCCCGACCTGGCTCCAGGTCGGCATGGCTGATTTGGACAAGATGTTCATGCGCGGTAAGTAGCCATGGCTGGTTCCACTGCTCGCATCGCCTTCGCCAGCTTCATCGGCACCGCCATCGAGTTCTACGATTTCTACATCTACGGCATGGCGGCGGCGCTGGTGATCGGGTCTGTGTTCTTTCCGGACAGTGACCCGGCGGCGCAGGCGCTAAATGCTTTCCTGACTTTTGGCATTGCCTTTCTCGCCCGTCCCCTGGGCGCGGTGTTGTTCGGGCATTTCGGTGATCGCGTCGGGCGCAAAACCACCCTGGCGGCCTCGCTGCTGGTGATGGGCGTTTCCACCACTCTGATCGGCCTGCTGCCCGGGTACGCGATGATTGGCTGGATAGCACCAGCGTTGCTGTGTCTGCTGCGTTTTGGCCAGGGCATTGGGCTTGGCGGGGAGTGGGGCGGAGCAGCGCTGCTGGCGATGGAGAATGCGCCGGCCGGCAAGCGCGGCTGGTTCGGCATGTTCCCGCAACTGGGGCCGCCGGTGGGGTTTCTGTTCGCCACCGGCAGTTTTCTGCTACTGGCCTGGGGGCTAGATGACGTGCAGTTCCGTGACTGGGGCTGGCGTATTCCCTTCCTTGTCAGCGCTATTCTGGTACTGGTCGGCCTCTATGTGCGGCTGAAGCTGGCAGAAACGCCGGTGTTCGCCAAGGCGCTGCAACAGCAGGAAAAACTCCGACTGCCTTTGGCCGAATTGTTGAGTCGTCATGCTGTTCCCTTGCTATTGGGCGCGCTGGCGATGGTGGTGGGCTACGCGCTGTTCTACATCTCCACGTTGGTCTCGTTGAGCTACGGTACAACCACACTGGGCATTCCGCGCCCGCAGTTCCTCG